>NZ_RZTA01000125.1:0-17683 GCF_004023115.1 Mesorhizobium sp. M6A.T.Cr.TU.017.01.1.1 | reverse complement strand
GTCCGGCCGCGGCAACACCACCACCTATGTGTTTTCGCTGAAAGGCATCTCGGCGGCGCTGTCGTCTATCGCCAAGTGCAAATAGCCATAGGCCGAGTTTGAGTAAGGGCCGGGCCGCAAGCCCGGCTTTTTTGCTTTTGAAGCGCCGCCGGCCGGCACATTGCAGCGAGCCTTGCCCCGCCGCCGCCCATGACTCCGCCATCAACCTGTGCTATGCGCCGCGCTTCATTTCGGGCACGATGCTGTAATCGGCCGCAAATCGCTTATATTGGCGCAACAATGACCCTTTCATTTGATCTTACCACTGACGGCGCCCGTGACGCGTTGCGCGCCCGCGCCATGCCGGCCGAAAAACCGTCCCTGATCGGCCTGACACGGGCCGAGCTTGGCGCCGCCCTCATTGCGTCAGGCATCGTGCCGGAGCGCCAGGCCAAGATGCGCGCCCAGCAGCTCTGGCACTGGATGTATGTGCGCGGCGTCTCCGACTTCGCCGGCATGTTCAACATCTCCAAGGATCTGCGCGCCGAGCTCGACAAGCATTTCACCATCGCCAGGCCCGAGATCGTCGAGGAGCAGATTTCCTCCGACGGCACGCGCAAATGGCTGTTTCGCTTTCCGCCACGCGGTGCCGGCCGGCCGGTCGAGATCGAGACCGTCTACATCCCCGAAGAAGGCCGCGGCACGCTGTGCATCTCCTCGCAGGTCGGTTGCACGCTGACCTGCTCCTTCTGCCACACCGGCACGCAAAAGCTGGTGCGCAACCTGACGGCGGAAGAAATCCTCGCTCAGCTTCTGACCGCCCGCGACCGGCTCGGCGATTTCCCCGACCGCGACACGCCCGACGGCGCCATCGTGCCGGCCGAGGGCCGGAAAGTGTCCAACGTCGTCATGATGGGCATGGGCGAGCCGCTCTACAATTTTGAGGCGGTGAAGAAGGCGCTGCTGATCGCGTCCGACGGCGACGGGCTGTCGCTGTCGAAGCGCCGCATCACGCTGTCGACCTCCGGCGTCGTGCCGGAGATCTTCCGCACCGGCGAGGAGATCGGCGTCATGCTGGCGATCTCGCTGCATGCCACCAATGACGATCTGCGCGACCTGTTGGTGCCGATCAACAAGAAGTATCCGTTGAAAGAGCTGATCGCCGCCTGCCGCGCCTATCCCGGCCTGTCGAACGCCCGCCGTATCACCTTCGAATATGTGATGCTGAAGGACGTCAACGATTCGATCGAGGATGCCAAAGGATTGATCAAGCTGCTCAAGGGCATTCCGGCCAAGATCAACCTGATCCCGTTCAACCCGTGGCCGGGCACCAACTACCAGTGCTCGGACTGGGAGACGATCGAGAAGTTCGCCGACTACATCAACAATGCCGGCTATGCCTCGCCGATCCGCACGCCGCGCGGCCGCGATATCCTCGCCGCCTGCGGCCAGCTCAAGTCGGACTCGGAGCGCATGCGCAAGGTCGACCGGCTGGCGCTGGAGGCGATGATGATCGCGGGGCACGGCGAGGCGTGAATCGTCTTGTTGCCTGGTTCGGCCACGTCGCATTCATATCTTTGGGTTATGTCATTGCCGTCCTGGTTGCGGTCGCCGCCACCTTCTTCGTGTTGCTGCTCCCGACCGTCCTGCCGGATGGCGGCGCCTGGGGATCGTTTTACCGCAGCGTCCGCGGTGTGGGCTTTGTTTACCAATCCGTGCTCATGACTACTTTCCTGACGGCGCTGCCCGGTTTTCTGCTCACGCTGCTTGTCGCCCGTGGACAAGGCTGGAACCGCTGGCTGCCATTTGCGTGCGCTGGCGCCCTGAACGCCATCCTCGCGCTTCTGGTCTTAAGCGCCTGGACACAAACGACCCCGTTGAACATATCCGCTGCGCCACTCCTGCCCTGTCTACCCGGTGGATTCTCCGGCGGTTATGCCTACTGGGCAGTAACCGGGCGTTTCCTTATCAAACAAAGGGAAGCAGTTTCGGCATGAACCGTCTCTTTGCCTACCTCATCCGCTTCGCCGTCATCCTGATCGGCTATGTCGTCGCCTCGCTGGCTGCCAGCGCCTTCCTCAACGTCATGTTTCTGGCGTCGCTGGGCTACACGCCGGAGCACGCGCACCCTACGGCGACTGCTTCCCTGTATTTTTCGATCCCCTTCGTTGCGCTGTTCGTCGCCTATTTCGCCTTCATGCCGGCGGCGGTCGCCATCCTCGTCTCCGAAATCCTGGGACGGCGTGATTGGCTGTTCTACGCGCTGGCGGGCGCGGTGGTCGCGGCGGTCTTCCTCGGCTTCGCTTACCAGACCGCCGATGCCAATTTCGAGATCACCGATCCGCGCGTCGCCGCTGCCGTGATCGGCTGCGGCATGGTCGGCGGCATTTTCTACTGGCTGAGCGCCGGGCGCTCGGCCGGGAGCTGGCGGCAAGCCGGAAGGTCCGCGCCTACTTCGCCTGGGCGGTCAGGATCTTGAGCGCGAAGGCCGAGAACACCCCGGCGAACAGATAATCGACGACGCGTGTGACGCGCGGGCTGGTCTTCATCGCCGCCGAGAATTTTTCCGCTGCAAACACCATCGGCGCCGTTACCGGGATCGACAGCACGACGAACATCGCGCCGAGGAAAAACAGTTTTCCGGGCGCGTTCGGGTCGTGTGCGGAGACGAACTGCGGCAGGAAAGTCATAAAGAACAGGATGATCTTCGGGTTGAGCAGATTGACGCCGAGCCCCGCCGCCCAGGCGCGGAACAGCGAAATCTCAGGCCCGCTCTTCTTCTCGGGCGAAAACGCCGATCCCTTGGTGATCGCCTGCCACGCCAGGAAGACGAGATAGCCGGCGCCGAAAATCTTGAGCGCAAGAAAGGCCGCCGGCGAGGCAACGATCAGCGCCGAGATGCCGACCACCACCAGCGTGGTGTGGATCAGCGTGCCGCACAGCGCGCCCGCCATCGAGGCAAAGCCGGCGGCGCGACCATGGCTCAGCGTGCGCGAGACGAACAGCGTCATGTCGGGACCCGGCGTGATCGCCAGGATCACGGTGGCGATGGCGAACTGGATCAGCGTGGTGGTGTCGGGAATGAAGGACATGGGCGGGCCCCTGAATGAAGAAGGCGCAGCCTATACCGCAAGCGCCAAGCCGGCGCCAGCTTCTGGCCGGCACCACGGCTGATCCAGTATGCCAGCAGCGACCGGGGGATCGTTCGTCCCTTGCGCTAGCCGGAACCGGCGTGATACCTCGCCCGCGAAGAACCCCGTCGCGGAACCGCCCACAATGCCAAAAGCAAAAGCCGTCAAGAAAGTCGTGCTCGCCTATTCCGGCGGCCTCGACACCTCGATCATCCTGAAATGGCTGCAGACCGAGCTCGGCGCCGAGGTCGTCACCTTCACCGCCGATCTCGGCCAGGGCGGCGAGCTGGAGCCGGCGCGGCGCAAGGCCGAGATGATGGGCATCAAGGACATCCGTATCATGGATGTTCGCGAGGAGTTCGTTTCCGACTTCGTTTTCCCGATGTTCCGCGCCAACGCCGTCTATGAAGGCACCTATTTGCTCGGCACCTCGATCGCCCGCCCGCTGATCTCCAAGCACCTCGTCGAGATCGCCAACGAGACCGGCGCTGATGCGATCGCCCACGGCGCCACCGGCAAGGGCAACGATCAGGTCCGCTTCGAGCTCGCGGCCTATGCGCTCAACCCCGACATCAAGGTCATCGCGCCATGGCGCGACTGGTCGTTCAAATCGCGCACCGACCTGATCAACTTCGCCGAGCAGCACCAGATTCCGGTGCCGAAGGACAAGAAGGGCGATGCGCCGTTTTCGGTCGACGCCAACCTGCTGCACTCGTCTTCCGAGGGCAAGGTGCTGGAAGACCCGTGGACCGAGCCGCCGGAATTCGTCCACCAGCGCACCGTCTCGCCGATGGACGCGCCGGACAAGGTGACCGAGATCGAAATCGAATTCCTGAGGGGTGATCCGATCGCGCTCGATGGCAAGAAACTGTCGCCGGCAACGATGCTGGCGGCGCTCAACGATCTCGGCCGCGACAACGGCATCGGCCGGCTCGACCTGGTCGAGAACCGTTTCGTCGGCATGAAATCGCGCGGCGTCTACGAGACCCCCGGCGGCACCATCCTTATCGCCGCCCACCGGGCGATCGAATCGATCACGCTCGACCGCGGCGCCGCCCACCTCAAGGACGAGTTCATGCCGCGCTATGCCGAGCTGATCTATAACGGCTTCTGGTTCGCGCCCGAGCGGCTGATGCTGCAGGCAATGATCGACAAGAGCCAGGAAGATGTCGAAGGCACGGTGCGGCTGAAGCTCTACAAGGGCAACGTCATCGTCACCGGCCGCAAGTCGAAGAAGACGCTCTATTCCGATGCGCTGGTCACCTTCGAGGACGATCGTGGCGCCTACGACCAGAAGGACGCCGAAGGGTTCATCCGCCTCAACGCGCTGAGGCTAAGGACGCTGGCGGCGCGTAGTCGAAAAAGCTAGCCAGTTCCTCTGTACAGAGGGATTTGGCTCTCTGTACAGAGCCTTAAAGGGACTGTGGCGGCCGGCCTGCAGCCGAAAGGCACTTCTTCAGCTCAACATTGCCTGAAGAATACGCGAGGGAAGGACCATGCGAAAACTGATCTCTACCGGCTCGCCGTTCGAGAAGGCCGCCGGTTATTCGCGCGCCGTGGTGCAGGGCAACTGGTGTTTCGTTTCCGGAACGACCGGCTACGACTATGCGACCATGTCGATGCCGGAGACGGTCGAGGCGCAGACGCGCAATTGCCTGGCGACGATCGCCAAGGCGTTGCAGGACGGCGGCTTCGAGATGGCCGATGTGGTGCGGGCGCATTACTACATCACCGACGCGGCTTTCGTGGACATCGTCTTTCCGATCCTCGGCGAAGCCTTTGGCGACATCAGGCCGGCGGCGACGATGATCGTCTGCCAGCTCAACAAGCCGGAAATGAAGATCGAGATCGAGGTGACGGCACTCAAGCGCACGGCCTGAGCGCGTCGGTGCGGGGCGCCAAGGATCGCCAAAGATGCTCTGAACCAAACGCTTGCGCATAGCCCGCTTGGCGTTTAGCAAGGCCGCGGCTCACGACAGCGCCGCGCGTCCTTTTGGACGCGCAAAGGACGCTGTAGAATTTTGTTTCTGCGCATGATCCTTTCCGAAATCGATTCCGATTTCGGGGTCATGCGCCACAATTAGGATGGTTCTGATGGCTTCGAAAAATCTTCTCCTGCTCGCCGGCGACGGCATCGGCCCCGAGGCCATGGCCGAGGTGAAGAAGCTGATATCAGCCATGAACGACAAGCTCGGCAGTGGTTTCGTCACCGATGAGGGGCTCGTCGGCGGCTGCGCCTATGACGCGCATGGCGCGGCGATTTCCGATGCCGACATGGCCAAGGCGATGGCCGCCGACGCGGTGCTGTTCGGCGCCGTCGGCGGGCCGAAATGGGATGCGGTGCCCTATGAAGTGCGCCCGGAAGCCGGGTTGCTGCGGCTGCGCAAGGATATGGAGCTGTTCGCCAATCTCAGGCCGGCCATCTGCTATCCAGCGCTGGCGGCGTCCTCCTCGCTCAAGCAGGACGTGGTCGAGGGTCTCGACATTCTGATCGTGCGCGAACTCACCGGCGGCGTCTATTTCGGAGAGCCCAAGCAGATCATCGATCTCGGCAACGGCCAGAAACGCGGCATCGACACGCAAGTCTACGACACGTTCGAGATCGAGCGCATTTCGGGTGTTGCCTTCGAATTGGCGCGCACCCGCAAGAACCACGTCACTTCGATGGAAAAGCGCAATGTGATGAAGTCAGGCGTTTTGTGGAACGAGGTCGTCACCCAGACCCACAAGGCGCGCTATGCCGACGTCAAGCTCGACCACATGCTGGCGGACGCCGGCGGCATGCAGTTGGTGCGCTGGCCCAAGCAGTTCGACGTCATCGTCACCGACAATCTGTTCGGCGACATGCTGTCCGACATCGCCGCCATGCTGACCGGCTCGATCGGCATGCTGCCGTCGGCATCGCTCGGCGCGCCGGATGCCAAGACGAAAAAGCGCAAGGCGCTCTACGAGCCGGTGCATGGCTCGGCGCCCGACATATCAGGCAAAGGCATCGCCAATCCGATCGCCATGATCGCCTCCTTCGCCATGTGCATGCGCTATTCCTTCGGCATGGTAACCGAAGCAGACCGTCTGGAAAGCGCCATCGCCGCCGTGCTCGACGACGGCCTGCGCACCAGGGATATTCATTCGCCAGGGATGACCGAGGTCGGCACCACCGAGATGGGCGATGCGATCATCGCCAAGTTCCTGGGCTGAGCCTGTGGCGGTCGACGTCCGCTGGGCGACGACCGGGGATGCGGCTGCACTCGCCACCATGCTGTGCGAGATGGCGGTGCATTACCGGCAGCCGCCGATCGATGCCGACCGGGCTCTGTCTGCCTCGCAGAAATGGCTTGACCAGGAAAGCCCGGCCTATCCGCATTTCGCACTCGCCTTCGCCGAGGGCGAGATTTGCGGGCTTGCGTCGGTTGCGATCGCACATCCCGGCATCGATCTCGAACGGCTGCTGTTCCTCAAGGATCTGTTCGTGCGGGAAAACGTCCGCAATGCCGGTGTCGGTCGGGCTCTGATGGCATTTCTCGCCGGCCATTGCCTGCGCGAAGGCATCGGCCGCATCGACCTGACCACCGAGGACTGGAACGAAGGTGCGCTACGCTTCTACGACGGGCTTGGTGCCGACCGCCATGGCCAGAAAGTCTTTCTCAGGCTGTCCGGCGAGGCGCTGAAGGCGATCGCGATTAAATCCTGACGCCCGCCGGCACCGGCCCCCAAGGGTTTTCGCCGACCTTGGATGGGATAAGCCCAAGGGCCAACACACCCAGCGTGTTGAAGCCTGGAACGAAGTACAGCAAAACGAACCAGCCGCTCAGGCCGATGTCGTGCAGGCGTCGTACCATAAGGGCAAACCACGGCAAGACAGTCAGAAGCAGGAACACGAAGGCTGGCGCATAACCCAAAGCTCCAAATTCCGCCTACGATAGCTGTGATCGCTGCATCGATGAGAACGCCGAACGCAAAAAGCGCGAAGAACACGATCAGCGTGAACAGAAAAAAGCCCCAAAATTCCTTGCGGCGGGCACGGCCGGTGAAGCTGACATGTCTCACTTTGAATGCGCGCCAGAAATACGTCCATAATCCGGTGGTGGATTGGGCAGGTTCAACGCCACGGGGAATGAGGTTGCGGGATTTGGCAGCGCTTGGCCTTCCTGCAATGACGGCGCGCGCAGTCCCATCGTCCGGCTGAAACTCGACGGGCGCGCCTCTGACCAACGCCACGCCGGGACTCAGATCCTCATGCCCGACGATGTAACGCTTGCCGTCGGCCCCATTGATGTATCCAAAACCCTGATCCTGGTCATAATTATAAACCGCGCCGCGCATTGCCTTGCCCCCAAATACTGTGCCGCCTTGATACTATCAAGAGTTGTAGTCAGTTGCAAGGTACACGTTTTAAGCTAGACGCCCGCCGGCACCGGGCCCCACTGATTTTCACGGGCCTGCGTCGGGATCAGCGCGAAGACCAGGATGATCAGCCAGCCGATCGTCGGGATGAGAACCGCCAGAAAAAGCCAGCCGGTCAAGCCGATGTCATGCAGGCGCCGCACGTTCAGTCCGATCCATGGCGGGATTGTCGCCAGCACAAACGCGCCGCAAAGGCCGACCGTCACTGCCGGCAAGTCGTCAATGTTGCCCATGGCGTCGTCGATGAAGAGGCCGATGCCGACGACCACGGTCAGCGCGATCGTCCAGAACAGGAAATAACCCCAATATTCCTTGCGGCGGGCACGTCCGGCGAAATTGAAGTAATTTTCAGTCAGACCTCGCCAGAAGTAGCTCCACAGGCCGGTGGCGGGACCATTTTCAGCGAAACGGCCGAAATGTTGCGGCTTAGGCGCTTCAGGCGCGTTGCCGGTCCGAGAGGGCGCGGCCGCAGCAGCAGGAGCACCGGCCGCAGCCGTCTGGGCGTTAATCGAAAAGACATCGCGCGCATGCCCGCCACCCGGCTGGAACTCAACGAGCGCGCCCTTGGCCACCGACGTCTCGCGGCGCAGATTCTCGCGCGCGAAGCTATAGCGGTTGCCGTCCGCTCCGGTGATGAAACCGAAGCCTTGGGTCTCGTCATAGTGAAGAACCTCGCCGCGCATGCTTGCCCACCCCCATTCGCGTCTCGCCCAGACTGTCTAGAGTTGCGGCGGATCGCAAGGGGTGTCTGCGAAATGCAGTGCATCGACCTGTGTCACGACAATGCGGTGGTGGAGAACTTTGCGGGAGGCGTCGGCGGGACAGCGCCCCCCTCTGTCCTGCCGGACATCTCCCCCACAAGGGGGGAGATCGGCAGCCTCGCCGTCCTGCCCTCTTTCAACGTTTGAGATTGGCGAAAGCCGAGGTGACATCTAATCTCCCCCCTTGTGGGGGAGATGTCCGGAAGGACAGAGGGGGGCGCGAAGGATCGCCGACGCTACGGTCTTCTTCCTGTTACCGCATAGATCCCAGGGTCTCTGCTATAGAAAGGAACTGTCGACGTTCGCGTCGTATCGGCCTGACGGAATCACCGTGTCGAGGACCTAACCCGGCCGCTTCTTCGCTTTCTTGTGTTTCGGCGATCCGCTGGTCTCGAACTTCGGCTTGCCCGGCTTCTTCGCCCAGGGCTTTGCCTCGAGCGCGGCATCGCGCTGTCCGGCCGGCGCCGCGCGCTTCTCGAATTTGGGCGCGTTCTGGTCGAACGTCCGCTTGCCACGGTGCGGTTTCTTGTCCGGCCGTGGTTCCTGATAGCCGGCGCGCGACAGGTCGGGCATGCCGTCCAGCCGCTTCACCGCGATGTTGTTCTGCAGCTTGCGGTCGGGCCCGATCGCCTGGAGAAACCGGTCGGCCCAGTCGGCCGCGATCTGCACGAAGGTTTCCTCCGGCTGCATCTTGATGGCGCCGATCTCACGCTTGCTGATGCCGCCTGTCCGGCACAGCATCGGGATTAGCCAGCGTGGCTCGGCATTCTGCCGGCGCCCCACCGACAGCGAGAACCAGACGCTCTCGCCGAAATCGTCGCGGCGGCTTGGCGCCTCGTCCCTGCGCGCAAACTTGTCACCCGACGGCGTGAACGGAGCGACGTCCAAAAGATCCTCGGGCGCCGAGCGGCTGGAGCGGCAGAGACGCACGAAGGCCGCCGCCACCAGTTCGGCGCCACGTTGGTCGAGAAGCGCATTGACGAAGCCGCGCTCGTCGTCCGAAACGGGCTCGGTGAAAACCGGGTCGGCGAGGATGCGCTCGTCGTCGCGGCGCAGGACGTCGTCGGCTGAAGGCGGGCTTGCCCATGTCGCCGCAAGGCCGGCACTTTGCAGCAGGCGTTCGGTGCGCCTGCGGGCACTGTTGGGCACGATCAGCGCGCTGACGCCTTTGCGTCCCGCCCGCCCCGTCCGTCCGCTTCGGTGCAGCAGCGTCTCCGGGTTAGTCGGCAGGTCGGCGTGGATCACCAGTTCGAGGTTGGGCAGGTCGATGCCGCGCGCCGCCACGTCGGTGGCGATGCAGACTTTTGCGCGGCCGTCGCGCATCGCCTGCAGCGCGTGGCTGCGCTCGTTCTGGCTCAGTTCGCCCGAAAGCGCCACGACGGAAAAGTTGCGGTTGTTGAAGCGCGCGGTCAGGTGATTGACGGCAGCGCGCGTGTTGCAGAACACCAGTGCGTTCTTCGCCTCGTAATAGCGCAGCACGTTGATGATGGCGTTTTCCCGGTCGGCCTGGGCCACGCTCAGCGCCCGGTATTCGATGTCGAGATGCTGCTTCTCCTCGCCGGAGGCCGAGATGCGCACCGCATCGCGCTGGTAGCCCTTGGCCAGCGTGGCGATGGAGCGCGGCACGGTGGCCGAAAACATCAGCGTGCGGCGCTCGGCTGGGGCAGCGTCGAGAATGAATTCGAGATCCTCGCGAAAGCCGAGATCGAGCATCTCGTCGGCCTCGTCGAGCACCACTGCCTTCAGCGCCGACATGTCGAGCGAATGCCGAGTGATGTGGTCGCGCAGTCGGCCAGGCGTGCCGACGACGATGTGGGCACCGCGTTCCAGCGTGCGCCGCTCGGTGCGCATGTCCATGCCGCCGACGCAGGACGCTATCGCTGCGCCGGTCAGTTCGTAGAGCCATTCCAGCTCGCGCGTCACCTGAAGGGCCAGTTCCCGCGTCGGCGCGACAGCCAGCGCCAGCGGTGCCGCGGCATGGGAAAAGCGTTCGGCGCCATCCAGAAGGGTCGGCGCCAGAGCCAGCCCGAAGGCGACGGTCTTGCCGGAGCCGGTCTGCGCCGAAACCAGCGCATCGGCCTGCCCGAGATCGAGAACCGCCTTCTGCACCGGCGTCAGCTCGACATAGCCGCGGTTTTCCAGCGCCTTTGCCAGCGCGGGGACAATAGCTTCGAAATTGGACATATGCTTCTTTCGGAATTCAAGGTCTGTGCTCATCGGAGCGCATGCCGGGGCCGGCAGCGCCAGCCAAACAATCTTGGCCGTTCGTACTTCGCGCGACCATCATTGTACAGGGTGCGCAAAAAACCGCGATCAATTGTCAATGTCGGCGCTGCCCCTCATCTGCCTGCCGGCATCTTCTCCCCGTGAAGAACGGGGAGAAGAGGCTTAGCCGCAACGCCGGCGACCCCTCTCCCCGTTTTTCACGGGGAGAGGGTAAGGGTGAGGGGCAGCGCAAACGCCCAAAAAGGGGCGGGCTATTCAACCTCGCGATTGCGTTGCCGCCTCGCTCGTCGCGATTGACTCTTTACGCAAACCGCGTAAAAGCCGGCACCGAACGGGATAGTTTCGATGCGCGGCCTTTTGATGGCGCTTCTTGCATTCGACCTCCCCGGCCGCAATGCAAACCATTGGGCCGGGCGCGTCGGCGCGTCTCCTCGTTCCAGCAAAACTACGGCTAAAACGACCGCTAAAACGGTCTGAGTTCCCTTGGCCTAACCACCCTCTCCCGGGTCCGGCCCGGGGGTTGAAACCCGCATCGGCCGGCGGGTTTTCTCCAAAAACCGAGCGGAGAGGACAGGAGATTTCGATGAGTTTCAAAGTTGCAATCGTCGGCGCCACGGGCAATGTGGGCCGGGAAATGCTCAACATACTGGAAGAGCGCGGCTTTCCGGTGAGCGAAGTGGTGGCGCTGGCCTCGCGGCGCAGCCAGGGCACGGAAGTGTCGTTCGGCGACCGCACGCTGAAGGTCAGGACGCTCGACCAATATGATTTTTCCGACACCGACATCTGCATCATGTCGGCCGGCGGCAATGTCTCGAAGGAATGGTCGCCGAAGATCGGCAAGCAGGGCTGCGTCGTCATCGATAATTCGTCGGCCTTCCGCTATGACCAGGACGTGCCGCTGATCGTGCCGGAAGTGAACCCGGACGCGATTTCGCTGTTCACGCGCAAGAACATCATCGCCAATCCGAATTGCTCGACGGCGCAGTTGGTCGTGGCGCTGAAGCCGCTGCACGACTTCGCCACCATCAAGCGTGTCGTCGTCGCCACCTATCAATCGGTCTCCGGCGCCGGCAAGGAAGGCATGGACGAGCTGTTCACGCAGACCCGGGCCGTGTTCGTCGCCGATCAGGTCGACGTCAAGAAGTTCACCAAGCGCATCGCCTTCAACGTCATCCCGCATATCGACGTTTTCCTCGACGACGGCTTCACCAAGGAAGAGTGGAAGATGGTGGCCGAGACCAAGAAGATGCTCGACCCCAAGATCAAGCTGACGGCGACCTGCGTGCGCGTGCCGGTGTTCATCGGCCATTCGGAAGCGGTCAACATCGAGTTCGAAAAGCCGATCACCGCCGATGAGGCACGTGAGATTCTGCGCGAGGCGCCGGGCTGTCAGGTTCTCGACAAGCGCGAGGACGGCGGCTACATCACGCCGCTGGATTCGGCCGGCGAGGATGCCACCTTCATCTCGCGCATTCGCGAAGATTCGACCATCGACAATGGCCTGTCGATGTGGATCGTCTCCGACAATCTGCGCAAGGGCGCCGCACTCAACGCGGTGCAGATCGCCGAATTGCTGATCGAGCGCGGACTGATCCAGCCGAAGAAGAAGGCGGCTTAGTTTTCGCTCACGGGCCGTATCGCCGCTGCCGCGGCGGGCCCTCCGCGGGGGCGCCGGACAGCCGGCGGCCCGCGGACGCGGGCTCGGTCTTCGGCCGGATAGCTCCCTTCTCCCAGCTCACGGGGGAAAGGTAGTCACCCCCCGATTCTCCTCCGCCAGCCTCCGCAGCACATCTATCGCCTCCTCCGCCCGGTCGACCGGGACGAACAAATGGTCATGATAGAAGGCCGAGACCGGATTGACGCCGATTTCGGCGGCGGCCAGACGCGTGGTGATGGCGGCGAGGAAGCCTACCGCCTCCAGCGACGAATGGATGTTCAGCGTCACCATCCGGCAGCGGAAGACGGTTTCCAGGCCAGCGGCCTTGGCTTTCGCTTCAAGCGCGATCACCGTCGTGCCCTCGCGCTCGCGAAACAGCATCACCGGCTCGAGGCTGTCTGGCATGGGCGCATCGGGCGGCAGTTTGGCGAAGACATGGATGCCGGGTCGCAATTCCGGCGCCATCGTCGCCAGCAGTTTTTTCAGATCGGTCTCGCCGGCCATCGATTTGCTCCCGAATGTCTTGCGGATTTTCGATAATTTACTTTGCCCCAAACCGGCAAGACGACATCGCCATGTCGCTGGCGGCCGGGCTTGTTCGTGTACTGCATCGCACAATGTAACCGATCAGGACCATTGTCGGTCCGTGAAAGGGGTTTCGATGATCGTTCGCCCGCGGCCGGGATTCTTGCATCTGTTCTTCATCATGCGCGGCTCGGTGGTGCCGCGCATCCTGCCGCAAATCTTCGGCTTCGGCGTCTATGGCGCGCTGGTGGTGCTGGCGGTCAGGGCGCTGAAGCTCGATTTCGGCAATGCCGGCCCTGCGCCGTTCGCCTTGCTCGGTGTGGCGCTGTCGATCTATCTCGGCTTCCGCAACAAATGCCGCCTATGACCGCTGGTGGGAGGCGCGCAAGCTGTGGGGCCAGCTTGTCTTCGACATCCGCAATCTGGCACGTGCCAGCACCGGGCTGATCGAAAACCGGGCGGAACTGCGTGGCTTCTTGATGGAGGCGATCGCCTTCTGCCACTTCCTGCGCGGCCTGCTCAGGCGGGTGGACGCCACGTCGGATGCACGCGCGTTCATCGGCGACGAAGCCGAAAGCGCCGCCAGGGCGGCCAACCCGCCCGACGCCATGGTGCGGCGGATGGGCGAGCGAGCCGCCGCGCTGTACAAGTCCGGGGCGATCGACGTCATGGGCTATCGCATCCTCGACGAGCGCCTGGCTGAAATCGCCGCAGCGCAGGCCGGCTGCGAGCGCATCATGGGAACACCGCTTCCGTTTGCCTACACGCTGCTCCTGCAGCGCACCGCCTATATCTTCTGCCTGCTGCTGCCGTTTGGGCTCGCTTCGACGGCCGGCTGGGCGACGCCGCTGTTCACGGCGCTGATCGCCTACACCTTCTTCGGCCTCGACGCGCTTTCGGAAGAGCTCGAGGATCCGTTCGGCACCGAGGCCAACGATCTCGCCCTCGACGGCCTGTGCCGCGACTGTGAAATTTCGGTGTTCGAGGCGCTCGGCGAGGCGCCACCGAAAATGATCCCTGCCGAAAAGTTCTATTTCTCCTAGGGTTTGTTCCCGCGCCCATCGCAGCACCGTGCATCCAAAAAATCGTAGGCGTGTCGGATCGCCGTCGCGCGCCGCGTCCTTGGTTCGGGTCCTGGCTAAGAGGATCAGTGCTCAAAACAGCCGAAGGGAACATCAATGACCATTTCTCCAACAGCATCCGTCACGCCGCGCGCTGTGGACCGGCCGCGGGCTCAGCGCCCTCATCGTGCTGTTCATGATCTTCGACGGCGTCATCAAGCTGCCGCCGCTCGATATCGTCACCCAGACCATGGTTGAGCTCGGCTGGCCGGCCGATCCCAACGTCTCGCGCATGCTCGGCGTCATCGGGCTGGTCTCGGCCGCGCTCTATGCGGTGCCGCGCACCGCGGTGCTCGGCGCCATCCTGCTCACCGCCTATCTCGGCGGCGCGATCGCGACCCATATACGTATCGGCAGCCCGCTATTCTCGCACACACTGTTCGGCGTCTATCTCGGCGTCATCCTGTGGGGCGGCCTTTTCCTGCGCGATCCCAGGGTGCGCGCGCTGATCCCTTTCACGCGTTAAGCGGCGGTCTCGAAAGCCGTTCTATGGCGGTCGCGCCACCAGAGAGGGCGCTTTCAGCCGCTGCCCTTCTTCGTTGCCTTTGGATCAAATCGCCCGGTTGCGAGTTAGGAGATGTGGCGGTGAGGACGGAAAACCCCCGTTTTGGGAGGAACGACAATGAAGAAACTGGTAGTCCTGATGGTATTGGCAACCTCGCTCGCAGCCTGCTCCCGGACAGAACAGGGCGCTGCGGTCGGTGGCCTGGGCGGCGCTGCGGTCGGTGCTGCAGTGGCCGATGACGCAGTTGGAGGTGCGCTGGTCGGTGGTGCTGTCGGCGCCGTCGCCGGCGCACTGATCGGTCGTGCCACGGAAAGCGGCCAGTGCCGCTATCGCGGTCGCAATGGGCGTGTCTACATCGCCCGCTGCCCGGAAGGCTATTGATCGGGCCACGTCATAAGTCGGACGAAACAGCAAAACGGCGGACAAAAGCGCCCGCCGTTTCGTAGGGGATAGAAAGAATTATTCGGCGGTCGCGGCTTCCGCCTCGGCCGGCGCGGCTGCCGCGGCGGCAACAGCGGCGGCTGCGTCTTCCTGCGCCTTCTTCAGAAGTGCGGCGCGTTCCTGCGCCTTCTTGCCGGGCTCGGCCTTCTTCGGGTTGGAGCGGGCCTCTCGCTTGGCAATGCCGGCCTCGTCGAGGAAGCGCAGCACGCGGTCAGTCGGCTGGGCGCCGTGCTCAAGCCAATGCTTGACGCGGTCGGCGTCGACCTTGACGCGCTCGCCGTCCTTGGGGAGCAGCGGGTTCCACGAGCCGAGCGACTCGATGAAACGGCCGTCGCGCGGCGAACGGGCGTCGGCGACGACGACGTGGTAATAGGGACGCTTCTTCGAGCCCGCACGGGCCAGTCGGATTTTCAGTGGCATTTCTTTTCTCCTAAAACTCTTATTTTCGTTGATCGGGGTTTATGATTGTTGTCAGCCGGTTTTCGTAACGCCGTTTGATGCGGCGATCTGCTCGTGATGCCGGATCACTTCGCGGACGACGAAGTTCAGGAACTTCTCCGCGAAATCCGGGTCGAGATGGGCGTCCTTCGCCAGTTGGCGAAGGCGGGCGATCTGCAGCTGCTCCCGCGCCGGATCGGCCGGCGGCAGGCCGTGCGACGCCTTCAGCACGCCGACCGCCTTGGTGCAGCGGAAACGCTCGGCCAGCATGTGGATGAGCGCCGCGTCGATGTTGTCGATCGAGGCGCGGTAGTCGACCAGCGCCGCACGTGCGTCGGCCATGTCCTTTTCTTCGTTCATGGCGCCCTCACTTCTTCTTGCCGAGTCCGGGCAGCCCGCCACCGCCCAAACCAGGAAGCTTCATGCCGCCGGGCAGCCCGGGCAGGCCGCCACCACCACTGGGAAGGCCGCCGGGAAGACCCTTCATGCCGCCGAGACCGGCTGCCTGCGCCTGCTTCTGCAAGGCTTCGAGCTGCTTGGGGTCCATCTTGGACAGGTCCGGCATGCCGCCGCCCATCATGCCGCCCGGGCCGCCCATACCCCCTGGCATCATGCCGCCGAGGCCCATCTTCTGCGCAAGGCCGCCCATCATGCCGCGCATCAGGCCACCGCCTTTGCCCTTGCCGCCCATCGCCTTCATCATGTCGGCCATGCCGCGGTGCATCTTCAGGAGCTTGTTGATTTCGGCCGCATCGGTGCCGGAGCCGGCGGCGATGCGCTTCTTGCGCGAGTGCTTCAGAATGTCGGGGTTGGCGCGCTCGGCCTTGGTCATCGACGAGATGATGGCGAGCTGGCGGCCGAACATCTTGTCGTCGAGACCGGCGGCGGTCATCTGGTCCTTCATCTTGCCCATGCCCGGCATCATGCCCATGATGCCGCCCATGCCGCCCATCTTCGACATCTGCTGAAGCTGGCCGGCAAGGTCGTTCAGGTCGAACTTGCCCGACTGCATCTTCTTGGCCATCGCCGCCGCCTGTTCGGCGTCGATGTTTTCGGCAGCCTTTTCGACGAGGCTGATGATGTCGCCCATGCCGAGGATGCGGTCGGCGATGCGCTTGGGATGGAATTCCTCCAACCCGTCCATTTTCTCGCCGGTGCCGATCAGCTTGATCGGCTTGCCGGTGACGGCGCGCATGGAAAGTGCCGCACCACCACGGCCATCACCATCCATGCGGGTCAGCACCAGGCCGGTGATGCCGACGCGCTCATCGAAGCTTTTCGCCAGATTGACGGCGTCCTGGCCGGTCAGCGAATCGGCGACCAACAGGATCTCGTGCGGCGACGACACCTTCTTGATGTCGGCCATCTCGACCATCAGCGGCTCATCGATATGGGTGCGGCCGGCGGTGTCGAGGATCACGATGTCATGGCCGCCGAGCTTTGCCGCCTGCACGGCGCGGCGGGCGATGTCGACCGGCGTCTGGCCCTCGACGATCGGCAGCGTGGCGACCTTGACCTGCTCGCCGAGCTGACGGAGCTGCTCCTGCGCGGCGGGACGCCGCGTGTCGAGCGAGGCCATCAGGACCTTCTTGTTCTGACGCTCGTTGAGGCGCTTGGCGATCTTGGCCGATGTCGTCGTCTTGCCGGAGCCCTGCAGGCCAACCATCATGATGACGACCGGAGCCGGTGCGTTGAGGTCGATGGCGACGCCCTCGGCGCCCAGCATCTCGACCAGCTCGTCATGGACGATCTTGACGACCATCTGGCCCGGCTTGATCGACTTCACCACAGCAGCGCCGACGGCCTTCTCGCGCACCTTGTCGGTGAAGGAACGCACCACTTCCAGCGCCACGTCTGCCTCGAGCAGCGCACGGCGCACCTCGCGCAGCGCCGCCGAGACATCGGCCTCGGACAGGGCACCGCGGCCGGTGAGGCCGTTCAGGATCGAGCCAAGACGCTCCTGTAGCGATTCAAACATTCTTTTTCCTTTTCCCTGGCACCCGGATGATGCCCGAGAGGTAATGCGTTCGCGCCCAGTGTCCAAACAGTCCGAGCAAAAGTCCAAAGCCAAAAAGCACCCGGGGGCGCACAGCGCTGCCGGATGTTGGCCTCCAGGATCGATTTACAGCACGTCACCTCAACGAGGTTTCGGCGTCCCGGTCGGCTTGCTCGGAGGGATACTCGTCGCGGAATTCGCGGCGTGTAGACAGGAAATCGGGCGCGGAGTCAAGGTACGGACGTGATATGGCCAGGTCAGGCCCTTCCCTTCTCCCCTTGTGAGGGCTTTGCACGGGGAGCGAAGTGGATTTCGGTGGTCAGTGAGGGCCTTTTTGAAGGCCGGCAGAGCGGTTTTCCGCGGCCCTTGCGGGGCCTTTGTCGGTTTAGGCAGCCATCCTGCCGGATTGTGGACGCACTCCTCCCTCATGTCCGCCTCTCATCGGGTGGATAGAGGACGCCAATCATGGTGCGCAGATTGTAAGCGCAGGCGGCCAGTA
>NZ_RZTA01000124.1:0-18467 GCF_004023115.1 Mesorhizobium sp. M6A.T.Cr.TU.017.01.1.1 | reverse complement strand
ATACCGTGCTGCCTTGGGGTCTCTCAATGTCCGCAGCAGTCGTCGCCCTGTTGGCATTCACGGGGTGGCATGGAGGCGAGATGGTCTTTGGCCACGGCGTCGGCATGCAGGCGCATCAGCATGAAGCTGGGCACAGGGTCCGTCGGCAGGGATCTCGATCCGGCCACGGCTCAGCCCATGGCAATGGGGGAGGCGGGTCGCGTGGTCCGCATGGCGGTCACGGGATGGAACCGGATGCAACCGTCCCGCAACTCGCGGCCTTCGGCGGCGTGTCCGTGCTTGCGCTGGCGCTCGGCATGATCGCTCCGGCCAATTGGGTAAACCTCACCCTCAGCGCGCGAGACGTCGGCGGCGCTATCATGCCGCCGGGTATGGTTATGGACCGCGACACGCCGGCTGCAGCGATGCTCGACATGGCCGCCGTGCATCCTCGCCTGGTCACGGCCAGTCATGGCCTGGAGGTACGCGGCGACCGGGAACTGCAAGCCAGGATGGAGAACGGGGTGAAGGTGTTCGACCTTGAAACGTCGGTCATCCGCTGGGCGATCCTGCCTGACGTGAAAGTCGATGCCTATGCGATCAACGGTCAGGTTCCGGGCCCGCGGCTGCATATCCGGCAAGGCGACCGCGTGCGCATCAACGTCACGAACCGCCTGCCGGAGAGCACGACCCTGCACTGGCATGGATTGATCCTGCCGAACGAAATGGATGGCCCGGCCGAGATCACGCAGGAGCCCATCCCGCCCGGCGGCAGCTACCGATATGAATTCACGGCGGGCCAATCAGGGACCTACTTCTATCACTCGCATGACCATGTCGATCGCCAGCAGGCGCTCGGACTCTACGGCGCGCTCATCATCGATCCTGCCAATCCCCAGGACGAGATTGCGGCAGACCACGACTATGTTATTCAGCTTCAGGAATGGCTGATGCGGGAGGGCCTGACCTTTCCGTCGATGCCGATGGACGGTGGGCAGCCGAATTATTTCACGATCAACGGCCGCGCCTATCCTTCGACGGACACGATCAGGATGAAGGTCGGCGAAACTCTGAAGGTACGCTTCATCGGCACCAATAATGGGTTTATCCACCCGATGCACATCCACGGCGGTCCATTCGAAGTTGTCGCCCGCGACGGCGAGACGATCCCGGAGTCGGCGCGTTTCCTTGCCGACACAGTCAACGTCGGACCAGGGCAACGCTACGATGTCGTCTGGCAGGCACGTCGGCCCGGAAAATGGCTGATCCACTGCCATATCGGGCACCATACGGCCAACAACAATGTCGAAGAGAAGGGCGGTGGCGGACTGATGGTCGTGATCGATGTGCAATCCTGAAGCCCTTCCGCAAAGCGAAAACATAGATGGATGTGTTTGCCGTATACGGCGGCCTATTTGCTGTTGCCTTCGCCGCGGCGACCATCCTTCCGGCGCAGTCGGAGGCCGCCCTTGCAGGGCTCCTCGCCACGGGTTCCTTCTCGCCCGCAGTGCTGGTTGGTGTCGCCAGCATAGGCAACGTCCTGGGCTCGGCGGTGAACTGGGGGCTTGGTCGAGGGATCGAACGCTTCCGGGACAGGCCATGGTTTCCGCTGCGTCCTGCGATGCTCAACCGCGCAACGAACTGGTATCGCCGTTACGGTAGATGGTCGCTCCTGTTAAGCTGGATGCCGATCATCGGCGACCCGCTGACCGTGGTCGCTGGGGTCTTGCGCGAGCCGCTATGGAGCTTTGTCGCAATCGTCGCCCTCGCGAAGGTTTCGCGTTATCTGGTCGTCGCCGGGGCGGTGCTGAACCTGATGTAAAACCGGAATCGCGGACATCGCAGCGCCGCTTTTTGCGCGGGCCATAAACAGGCCATACAAAAATGTATGAAAAATGTGGTGGCACATGGCGGCTTCGAGCAATACCGTCCTTACAACAACCTTCACTTTTGGTTGCACTGCAGCAAACTGGTCGAGGGCGGCCTTGACAAATCAGCCGAACAATTGTCGGAAGGGTTGATGAGGACTCTTGGTCGATTCACGATCCTAGGAAACGCACCGCTCCGAGCAATGCTGGCGGTTTTGTTCCTGGTCATGTCGGCTCTTCAGCCTGGTCTGTTCGCCACAGCCAATGCCACGGGTTTTCACGCCGGGGTGCATCTCCAGGCCGAGACAGCCGCACACGATATGGGCGATCACGGCGCCACGGCGGACGACGCGGACACATCGGAGCATCATCACGGCGCCAAGCAATCCGCCGACAAGAGCTGTGAAGCCCATTGCGCGCCGGCAAATGCCGTGCCGGTCGACTGCCCTGACTTGGAGCATGTTGTCTCCCGTTGCTTTGCGCCCGTCGTTGCCGTCACTTTGCCGCTTGGCGAATACACAGCGCTCATAAGGCCCCCCAAACATCTGAACTGACGCGCCCTTTCGGGGCGTTCGCGCGCAGCGTCGGGAATCCGTTCCCGCGCGGCCAAACGCATACGTCATGTTTCAGGTCTACAATGAAAATCGCAAGCTCCGCGATGCTCGCATCGCTGTTAGTTACCGGATGTGCGGCAACCACGCCGCCGGACATCCTTCCCGCCTTCAATCCGGCCGATCCCGCAATGGGCGTCCGTGATGTGCACTACCACCCGGTCGTCGTCGACTATCGCCACCGGGAGCCAGTCGATCCGCGGAATTGGCGGCGTCTCAATCAAGAACGTTCTCCCGTGAACCCGGGAGCCGGATCATGACGCGCCGGTTCCTGACCATAGCTGCAGTGGTGACCATTCCGCTGATCGCAGCCGGATGCACGACCAGCGGGGTCCTTGATGGCATCTCGGCCCCGATGGCCGGCTTCACGACAGTTGCGGCGCGTGCCGAGTCCGTGACCGGCAAGAAAACCGTATGGGTGCAATCCAGCGAGGAAGCGCGGACGGCTTCAGAGCGCGTGAAGCGCCTCGTCCAGAAGAAGACAATCGGCCCGGACACCGCGGTGCAGGTCGCCTTGCTCAACAACAAGGGCCTGCAGGCCGCCTACGCCGAGATCGGTTTGTCGGCGGCCGACATGTGGCAGGAGACGATGCTCGTCAATCCGACGATCTCCGTCGGCATGATCGGTGTCGATCCCGTGCGGACGATTGAAGGAGCGGTGGTCAGCAACATCCTTGCGCTGGCGACCCACAAGCGGCGCGTCGCAGTCGCGGATGCACGTTTCCGTCAGGCCCAGCTCCGCGCCGGCGAAGAAACGCTACGACTGGCTGCGGATACGCGGCGGGCCTGGATCAATGCTGTCTCGGCCTGGGAGAGCGTTTCCTATCTGAACAAGGCGCAAGCCGCCGCCGACTCTGCCTCCGAACTCGCTCAAAAACTTGGAGAGACGGGTGCCTTCACAAAGACCGGCCAAGCCCGCGAACACGTCTTTTATGCCGAGATCACCGGTCAGGCGGCGGAAGCGCGGCTCGCTGCCCGGACTGCCAAGGAAGAGCTCACCCGGCTGATGGGTCTATGGGGACCGGACGTCGATTACTCGGTCCCCAACATGCTTCCAGCCCTGCCCAAAGGGGCCAAGGCCAAACGCGCGATCGAGGCTGAGGCGCTAAAAAATCGCGTCGATCTCGAGATCGCGAAACTTGAGCTGGAGGCGCTGGCGAAATCCTACGGTCTGACCGAGGCGACGCGCTACGTCAGCGACCTGGAACTACTTTCCGGCGTCGAGGTGGAACGCGAGGAGTCGGAGGAGGGCGGAACGGAGACGAGTGTCTCACCCACTCTCGAGCTCGAGCTCGTCATTCCGATTTTCGATACCGGCAAGGCACGCATGCGCAAGGCCGAGCTTGCCTACATGCAAGCCGCAAACCGGTTCGCGGAAAAGGCGGTCAACATCCGGTCGGAGGCGAGATCCGCCTATGACGCCTACCGTTCGACCTACGACATTGCCCGGCACTATCGGAACAATGTTGTGCCGCTGCGAACAAAGATCGAGGCGGAGTCGGTCCTCACCTACAACGGCATGATCACCAACACGTTCGAGCTGCTGGCGGACACACGCGCGAAAATCAGCTCGATCATGCTTTCCCTCAACGCCAAGCGCAATTTCTGGCTGGCCGATGTCAATCTCGGAACCGCCATCCACGGCGGCGGCGCGAGCGCGTCCGGGGGCGGCGACGCACCGGCCGCGGCCGAAGCAGGCGCCGAAGGCCACTGAATTCAAGGAGAAGAAAAATGCTTTCAAGACGTCAGTTGTTAGGCGCGGGAGCCCTGCTCGCCGGCGCCACTGCATGGACCAAAACGTCCGCGATGGGGCTGCCCGACGCACCAATCATGGAGTCCCCTGATATGCAGCCTCCGATCTTCCCGACGAGCGGACCGGACTACCAGCCGGTCGTGACGCTCAATGGCTGGACCCTTCCGCATCGCATGAACAGCGGCGTGAAGGAGTTCCACCTCGTGGCCGAGCCGGTCGAGCGCGAGATGTCGCCCGGCATGACTGCCTATCTCTGGGGCTACAACGGTCAATCTCCCGGCCCGACCATAGAGGCGGTTGAGGGCGACCGAGTCCGCATCTTCGTAACAAACAAGCTGCCGGAGCATACGACGATCCATTGGCACGGCATGATCCTGCCCAACGGCATGGACGGCGTGACCGGTCTTACCCAGCCCGGGATCCCGCCCGGCAAGACCTTCGTCTACGAGTTCGACCTCGTGAAGAGCGGCACATTCATGTACCACCCGCACGCCGACGAAATGGTCCAGATGGCGATGGGCATGATGGGCTTCTTCGTCATTCATCCCAAAGACCCGAAATTCATGCGCGTGGACCGCGATTTCGTGTTCCTGCTGAACGCCTTCGATATCGAACCGGGGTCGTACGTCCCGCGCATCATGGAGATGACGGATTTCAATCTCTGGGGTTGGAATAGCCGCGTCTTTCCGGGGATCAGTCATCTTCCTGTGGCGAAAAACGACCGGGTCAGGGTTCGCGTGGGCAACCTGACCATGACCAATCATCCGATCCACATGCATGGTTACGACTTCGAGGTGACCTGCACCGATGGCGGCTGGGTCCGGCCGGAGGCGCGGTGGCCGGAGGTGTCGATCGACATTCCCGTCGGCGCCATGCGGGCATATGAGTTCGAAGCCAAATACGAGGGCGACTGGGCAATCCATTGCCATAAGTCGCACCACACAATGAACGCCATGGGCCACGACGTGCCCACGTTCATCGGCGTCGACAACTCGAAAGTCACCGACAAGATCCGCCGGGTCCAGCCAGAATACATGGCCATGGGTGACCGCGGTATGGCCGACATGGGCGAGATGGAGATGCCACTTCCCGACAACACGATTCCGATGATGACCGGCTGGGGCCAATTCGGCGCCATCGAGATGGGCGGCATGTTCTCAGTTGTGAAGGTTCGCGAGGGTCTGGCCTCGAACGATTACGCCGATCCGGGATGGTACCAGCATCCGGAGGGAACCGTGGCTTACGAGTGGAAGGGGGATGTCCCCGCTCCGACGAAATCAGGCGACGCAAAAACGATGGCCCCGGCAGCGCACGGCGGTCACGGCAAACAGGGATGAGAAACCGAAACCCCTCAACCTCAACAATGAGAGAAAGTGCAGCATGAAACGTATAATCGCAGCGGCCGTTTTGATGGCGGTCAGTTCGGGAGCAGCTCTTGCCGGTGGAACCCATGCCGGAGGCCATGGCGACCAAGCCGCCACAATGCCGATCGGCAGCCCTGGCGAGGCTAGCAAGGCAAAACGGTCCATCAACATCTCGATGTCGGAGAAGGACGACGGAAAAATGTTGTTCCAACCGGCCGTCCTCAAGGTGAAGAAGGGCGAGACCGTTCGCCTGAAATTCATCAACAAGGGCCAAATCGATCACGAGTTCGTCATGGACGTCCACGACGGAATTATGGAGCACAAGGCGCTGATGGAGAAATTCCCCGAGATGGAGCACGCCGATCCCAACGCGATCCGGCTGGCGCCCGGCGCCAGAGGCGAGATCATCTGGACGTTCGCCAATGCCGGCGAATTCGGCTTCGCCTGCCTGGTCCCGGGCCACTACGATTCCGGCATGAAGGGCGACATCACCGTCGCCAACTGACTGCTAAACCGCAAAGGAAGCTAATCATGACACTATTGGTAAAGGCTCTCTCGGCACTCGCGCTCGTGCTCGCCATCGGCGGGAGCGCGCTTGCGCAGGAATACGTGAAGGGCGAAGTCATCAAGGTCGACGCCAAACAGAAGAAGCTGACGATCAAGCACGAGCCGCTGACCAATCTCGACATGCCTGCGATGACGATGGTGTTCGTCGTCGCCGAGCAGGGCCTGCTCGAGAAGGTCAAAACCGGTCAGGCGATCGAGTTCACAGCCGACCGCGTCGACGGACGCATCACGGTCACCGGCATCAAGTGATCCGGGACTGGTGCCGCGGGTTGAAAAATCCGCGGCGCCGGAGGTTTTCGCAAGCGATCCGGCGCGACAGTTTGCAAGGTGATGAGTTCCAAGGCGCTTTTCGCCTGGGACCGTGTTGTCGATCCAGTGCACGGATGTTGAGACGTCAGACCCCAGTACCTGGCCGGTGGAAAGGCCGCGTCGCCGACTAAGGGCACCAGGCCGAAAAACCCGCCGTCAAAACCTCACTGAGACATCGCTTCGGACGCCATCGCGGGCAGAAGCAAACTGGCCAAAAGGTCATCAACGCTTGGCGCACCAAGCCAGATGAGAGATTAGCATTATGAAAATTCTCTTAGTCGAAGACGACGAACAAATCAGCCGTTACATCGAAAATGGACTGAGCTCTTCCGGCCATGTGGTCGATGTCCTGACAGACGGGCGCGATGCTTTGCTTGTCGGACTGCGCGAACCCTATGACGTCGCCATTGTGGATCGGATGCTGCCTGGCCTCGATGGCTTGTCGCTCGTGCGGGGTCTTCGAGGCGCCGGCGGAAAGGTGCCAGTGATTTTCCTGACGGCAGTGGGCGGTGTCAACGATCGAGTTGAGGGATTGGAGGCAGGTGCGGACGATTACTTGATCAAGCCTTTTGCATTCTCCGAACTCCTGGCTCGGGTCAATGCTCTGCAAAGGCGCCCTCCGATCACCGCCGAAAAGGCAAAGCTGAAGGTGGCTGATCTGGAATTGGATCTCTTCAGCCGCCTCGCCACCCGCGGCGGAACGACGATCGAATTGCTCCCTCGGGAGTTCGCGCTGCTTGAACTCCTGATGCGTAACGAGGGCCGCATACTGACGAAGACCATGCTCCTTGAGCGGATCTGGAACTTCAACTTCGACCCACAAAGCACCGTGGTGGAAACCCATATTAGCCGACTGCGGGCGAAGATCGACAAACCATTTGATGTTCCGCTCCTGCGTAACACACGCAATACCGGCTACACCATTCATGGCCAACGCTAGTATCGCGAGAAGTACGTCGATCCGCCTTGCCGCCTTCTACATCTCCCTGTTTCTGCTTTCGTTCCTTGGAGCCAATTTCGTCGCTTACAACATGGTCGCCGCCTATCTTTACGAGCGGCTGGATTCCAATGTGACGGAGCGGTTCCGGGAGATTTCTTTCGCCTATGACGCGAACGGTGTCGATGGTGCTGCCGCCATGATCCGAAGCCATGGCCCGGCAATCAGGGGACAGGAGACGCTTTACACACTGAAGGATTCCGACGGCGACTTCCTGGCTGGCAACATTGATATTTCCGACGTCCCGCCGGGATTTTCTACGCGCGCACCGACAAGCCACGAGGCGGCGCTCAACAACTACCGGCTCTACCGGAAGAACCTGGACGGCTACGACCTAACCGTCGGCGTAAGCTATGACGACACCGATCGCTTGCGCGGCATCGCGCTTGTCAGCTTCGGATGGGGAACGGCGATCGTACTTGCGGGAGGGCTCGGCGCGGGCGCGGTGTTGGCCTTCCGCACACGGCGGCGTATTGCTGGACTGTCGCGCGCTATGAAAGCCGTCGGCGCTGGCGAACTCGCTACCCGCCTGCCACTCTCCTTGCGCGGCGATGACATCGACATACTGGCAGCTGAGATAAATGTCGCGCTTGCACAGCTACAGGCCAACGTCGCGGCGATGACGCAGGTAACGACGGACATCGCGCACGATCTCAAGACGCCGATCGGTCGGCTGTTTCTAACACTTGAGGCCGCTTCCGAAAGCAAAGACCAAACGGCCATCAGATCGCTCATCGAAAAAGCTATGGGCGAAGTTTCGCATATAGCCGGCACGTTCGAGGGCTTGCTGCGCATCTCGCAAATCGAGTCCGGCGCACGCCGTTCGCGATTTGCGCAGGTGAACGTTTCGGAGTTGGTCGCCGAAATCTACGATATCTATAGCCACATCGTCGAGGACGCCGAGCGTTCGCTGGTTCTGTCCAGTGACAGCCGAAACACGGCCTCATTCATATGGGGCGATGCCGATCTGCTGAAGCAGATGTGCGTAAATCTTATCGTCAATGCAATGCGCCATACGCAACGAGGAGCCCGGATTGCGATCGGTGTCACGACGCAGGCGAATCGCTGCGCAATCGTCGTCAGCGACAACGGACCGGGCATCCCGGCGGCGGAGCGGCTGAAAGTGTTCAAGCGCTTCTATCGCCTGGAAAAGAACAGGACCACCGAAGGGACAGGGCTCGGCCTAAGTCTGGTCAAGGCCATATCGGATATGCACGGCGCGACAATTTCCCTGGGCGACAACAGGCCCGGCTTAATCGTGGAAACAGAGTTCCCGCGTAACCTATGAAAGCGTTTGAGGTTAGTCACGTGGACGGATGGTTCATATCGCCTATGACGAAACTGCAAATATTCAATAGTGGTTCGATCAGACCAGAGTTCGCATACCCGCCACGAAGGGAAATCGCCCGTTCCGGGTAGCGTGGTATAGCCGGCGGTATTGGTCGCCAGGTCCGGCGTACGCCGGCGGATGCGCGCCTACGGCAATGACTTTCTATATTCTGGTGCGGACCTGCCTGCGCATCAGCGGCTATGTCTGATACGATATCGCCGGCGAAAACCTCAGCTCCGACGTCGTTGGGATAGTTATCATAAGCGGGCCGTTCGCAAGACAGATGCACGCTCACGGACCGAGCTCGCCACCGTGCGCGTCTATGCTCAAATCAGACACTACCCGTCGCTCGGTGACGCTGCGACCACATCACGACTGATGACAGCATTGCGGGTGAGAGCAGCATCATGAGGCGTTGCTTGTGTAGGCGACGACCATCCCGAGGGGGTGGTGGAGAGTCGGTTTCCTTGGTGCGGTGTGCTGTGCTGTACAGGCTTGGTTGAGGAAGCAGTCGAAAGGACAAACCAGCCGGCGCATTGCCGGCTGGTTTGTCCTGCACTGGCTCCGCTGGGAGGATGCGGAGCTGCGGTGTTGAGCCGGCTACCGGCCCGCCCAGCTGGCGCGCTGGCGGGGGCTCCCGACCTGCCACGATGAGGGGCTCACAGCTTCGACCCGATTGTAGGCGGAACTGGAATTCTCGATATCGCCATTGTCGAGCACTTGGGAAGGTACGTCGGGCTTGGATGCCGATTTCGTGGTTTCGCCCGTCGATCCATGGCCGTGCAAGACCCCGTCGATGCGGGGGCTTGTTGCGTTTGTGCCGCTGTTGGCGACACTGGCCGTGGTCATTGCCGCGAAGACTATCAATGCATATCCGATGGTGTGTTTCATGGTTCAGTCCTTTTGTCGAAAGCGAGCGTTCGAACGCTCAGCAACCACAGACTACCGGGTCGAATTCACGGGCACCTTCCCTCAGATTTACATTTTTGTGATTCTCATGCGTAGCCGCGGCTGAAACCGAAATCGGGAAGATCAGTTTTGAAGATGTTGAACGGCTCAGTTTCTCTTACGCCGATGCATCGGCTATCCAATGCGGCTTCAAAGGGAAAGAGCGCGTTCAACCAGGCGGGAGCGCGCTGGCGCAGGAATATGTGAAGGGCGAAGTCATCAAGGTCGACGCCGAACAGAAGAAGCTGACGATCAAGCACGAGCCGCTGACCAATCTCGACATGCCTGCGATGACGATGGTGTTCGTTGTCGCGGAGCAAGGCCTGCTCGGCAAAGTCAAAACCGGTCAGGCGATCGAGTTCACAGCCGACCGCGTCAACGGATGCATCACGGTCACCGGCATCAAGTAATCCGGGACAGGCACCGCGGGTTGAAAAATCAACCCGCGGCGCTGTGCTGTCGAAAATGCCATGAGTACGGAAATTAGGATGAAGGGGCCGCGCAGAAAATCCTCCAGAGATTTTCTTTCCAGTCATCATGTACGGAGCGGTTCAGAGACATCTCTATGGGATATTTTCGCACACCTACGCTCACATATGCCGGATAATTACAGCGAACGCGTGCATGATGCCTGCCGGTATCTTCGTACCTGATGACGCCGTTCGCGTCCGTCTCGACGAGGCCTATAGCGACGTCAAAGTCATAATCCCCATATGGCGAGACACTGTTGTCCATGACGCTGAGCTGGACCGAGGTGGCATCTGGAAAACTGGCGGTGTAAAAGACCAGTTGCTCCGCCGCCATCGAGGGCGTAGCCACCAACACGCCGGCAAACAATGCAATGGCGCGCATTTCCCCCTCCCGAGGATCCAGAGCGAGACTATCACCT
This sequence comes from Mesorhizobium sp. M6A.T.Cr.TU.017.01.1.1, assembly GCF_004023115.1. NCBI lineage: Bacteria > Pseudomonadati > Pseudomonadota > Alphaproteobacteria > Hyphomicrobiales > Phyllobacteriaceae > Mesorhizobium > Mesorhizobium sp. M6A.T.Cr.TU.017.01.1.1. The sequence continues at coordinate 7,852 of NZ_RZTA01000124.1, read as the reverse complement.
CTCGCGTCAATATTCTAATTGCTGTTCCGGGCAGTGGGTCGAGGCATTCCGATGCGCGTTGCGTTGCATGTCTCCTCCCATCCGTTATCTCCAGTCAGGACCATCAATGGTAAATCCTCCGCGCCGACCGACAAATCCAATGGCTGCCGCCGAAGCCGCCTTCAAGCCAGTCAAGAAGCCGGCCCCACCGGTTCGCGAAGCCGCAGTTGCTCCAAGTGTCAGAGAGCTTGTTTCAATCAGGATTGATCGAGCTGTCCTGGATTATTTCCAGGGGGACGGACCCGGCTGGCAGGACCGCATTAACGATGCTTTGCGGGCCATGGTCGAGAAGCGGATCGCCGCCGAGGGCGATCGTTCAGACGACATCACCTGACGAAAATGTGAGCGCCTGGTGATCTTTTCTTGGAATGCAGTATGTGCCATGGAAGCCTGTGAAGATCTGGATCATATTCCCGCGTCTGCTTTCGATTCTGGCCGTCGTGAGCCTTCTCACCGCGCCGATGGTGACAGCGTCCGCTGCGCTGACGATGGTTGTCGAACCCGCGGCTTCGATGGCGGATATGGCATCCATGCCGGACAGCATGCCCAACTGTCCCGACGAGAGTCAGCCGGCACCTGATTGCCAGAAATCCTGCCCCCTCACGGCCTTGTGCGTCGCCAAGTGCTTTCCGAGCGCTTCGACGGCCGCAGCAATCATGCTGGCCCGGTTATCTCAGGCTGACCTGCTCGCGCCTGGCGACAGAGACGGGCGCGATCTCCCGGCTTCTCCGCCGCCTCCCAGACCCCCACGAACCTAAGTTCTTCGACGGCTCCATCGGGGCCGTTTGTCGCCGCGTGGCTGACGGCCCCGTGGCGAGTGCCCGTGGCTTTGGCATGAGCCTGGCCACGAACTTGCCGTGCATTCCGTACGGCTGAAAGGATGAACTTGGGGAAACTGACAATGAACTTTTGCAATGCGAAGCACGTTGCAGCCGCGGCGCTGATCGGTCTTGCTCTCGGCAGTGCCAATTCGAAGGCATGGGCTGGGATCGACGATTACGAGTTTCAGCTCGTTCAAAGCGCGATCAAGACGGGCGATGCCGCGATTGTCGCCGTCCGTCTCGTCGACAAGCGGTCCGGCAAGGTGGTGCCCGACGCTGTGATCTTTACCCGGCGCATCGACATGGCACCGGACGGTATGGAGGCGATGACCGCGCCCGTCGAGGCGCTGCCGTCCGAAGAGCCCGGCATCTATCGGTTCAAGACCAACCTCATCATGGCAGGAGGCTGGCGCCTTTCGATCGCCGCGAAAATCCAGGGCGAGGCCGAAACAGTCGAGAGCCGTTTGGAATTCAAGGCTACCCAATGAGCAGGCTCGGCTCATTCGTGGCGATTGCCGTATTGGCGGCGGGCGCGGGCGCCGGCGGATACTGGGCGGGCCAGCGCGATCTGTCCGTCCCGGCGGTGGTGCAAATTATCAGCGCCAATATCGTAAGCGCGCTCGGAGCGGAACAGACCCCGACGGTTGTCGGCTCGTCTGCCTCCGATCCAGTCATCTACTATCGTCATCCTGACGGCGAACCAGTCTATTCGTCGACACCGAAGCAAACCCCGGATGGTCGGGATTTCGTGGCGGTGCTGGCGAGCGAAGACGTGAGCTTCGAGGCGCGTCCCAAGGACGAGGCGAAGGGGGCCGAAGCGACGGCGCCGGGCGAGCGGAAAATCCTCTACTACCGCAATCCGATGGGCCTGCCGGATACATCGCCGACGCCAAAGAAGGATTCCATGGGGATGGCCTACATCCCGGTCTTCGAAGGCGAAACGAAGGACGGCGCGACCGTCAAGCTATCGACCGGAAAACTGCAGCGAACGGGTGTGAAGACGGTACCCGCCACCAGAGGCGCAATCGTACGGCCGGTCCGCATTCCCGGCACCGTCACGTTCGATGAGCGCCGCGTAAGCGTCGTCTCGATTCGCACCGAGGCGTTCCTCGAAAAAGTGGCCGACATCACTACGGGAGAAACAATCAAAAAAGGGCGGCCCCTCGTCAGTTTCTATGCCAAGGAAATAGCTGCCGCGGGCGCGCTCTACGCCGCCGATCTAAGGAGCGGCTCGAGCAAGGCAACCGCCAGCGGCAGCTTGCAGCGGTTGACGAACCTTGGCGTTCCCGCCGAAGCAATCGTCGAAATCGAGAAAACCCGGAAGGTGCCGATCTCGGTGACGCTTGTAGCGCCACGCAATGGCGTTGTGTTGGAACGCAGGGCCGTCGACGGCATGATGGCCGAAGCCGGGGAAACGCTGTTTCGGATCGCCGACGCCTCGACCGTCTGGGTGATGGCTGACGTGCCAGAATACGAGCTGAGCTCTGTTCGCGTCGGAGACAAGGCGACTGTGCGCATCCGCAGCTTGTCGGGCAAGGTCTTCGAAGGCAAGGTCGGCCTGATCTATCCGGAAATCCAGGGCCAGACTCGGACCGCGAGGATTCGCATCGAACTCGCAAATCCCAACGGGCTGTTGCTTGCCAACATGTATGCCGATGTGGAGATCGCGACGGGCGGCAACGATCCTGCCGTAACCGTGCCCGACAGCGCCGTCATCGACACGGGCGATCGACAGGTCGTTATTGTCGACAAAGGCGAAGGCAGCTTCGAGCCGCGCGACGTGAAGGTCGGCATGCGGGGCGAGGGCATGGCCGAGATCACGCAGGGCATTACCGAAGGCGAAAAGGTCGTCGTATCTGCGAACTTCCTGATCGATGCCGAAAGCAACCTCAAGGCGGCGCTCAGCGCACTGACGCCCGCGGAGGCGCAGCCATGATCGCCAACCTCATTGCTTGGTCGACGCGCAACCTGGTTCTTGTCTTCTTCGCCAGCGCGCTCGCGGTCGGGGCAGGCGTCTACGCTGTCAAGACCTTGCCGCTCGATGCCATACCCGACCTGTCGGATGTGCAAGTTATCGTCTTCACAGACTATCCGGGCCAGGCTCCGCAAGTTGTCGAGGACCAGGTCACTTATCCGCTGACGACTTCGATGCTGACCGTGCCGCGATCGAAGGTGGTCCGCGGTTTCTCGTTCTTCGGAGTGTCCTTCGTCTATGTGATTTTCGAGGACGGCACCGAGCTCTACTGGGCTCGAAGCCGCGTGCTCGAATACCTGAACGCGGCCGCCAGCCGGCTACCCGACGGCGTTGCCCCAACGCTCGGACCCGACGCGACAGGCGTCGGCTGGGTCTATCAGTATGCCGTCGTCGCCAAGGAACTGTCGCTCGCCGAACTCCGATCCCTTCAGGACTGGGTCGTTCGTTTTGCGGCCTCGAAAGCCGAAGGCGTTTCGGAGGTCGCGAGCTTCGGAGGCTTCGTCAAGCAGTATTCGATCGTCGTCGATCCGGTGCGGATGCGCGCTCAAGGCGTAACGCTCGCGGAAGTCGGCGAAGCGGTGCGCACCAGCAACATGGATACCGGCGGGCGCACGGTCGAGATCTCCGAGTTCGAGTTCATGGTGCGCGGGCGCGGCTATCTGAAGAACGTGGCCGACATAGAGAGCATCGTGCTCAAGACCGTGGGCGGCGTGCCGCTCCGGCTTGGCGACGTGGCCAAGGTCGAAATCGTGCCGGACGAACGGCGCGGTATTGCCGAACTCAACGGGGAGGGCGAGGTTGCAAGCGGCATCGTGCTTCAACGGGTCGGCGCGAATGCTCTGACCGTCATCGAGAATGCCAAGGAGAGCCTCCGCGAGATCGAAAAGAGCCTACCAGGCAACGCCAAGATCATCCCCGTCTACGACAGGTCGGAACTCATCAACTCCGCGATCAAGACGCTGAGGTCGACATTGGTGGAGGTGAGCATCGTGGTCGCTCTCGTCACCATCGTCTTCTTGCTTCACGTCAGAAGCGCGCTGGTGGCGATCATCATGCTGCCGGTCGGCATCCTAATGGCCTTCGCCGCGATGAAGCTGCTCGGCCTCGGTTCTAACATTATGAGCCTCGGTGGCATGGCCATCGCCATCGGCGCGATGATCGATGCGGCCATCGTAATGATCGAAAACGCCCACAAGCACCTCGAACGCGCGCCACCGGGCAAGCCCCGCATCGAAGTGCTGGTCAACGCCGCAGCCGAAGTCGGACCCGCACTATTCTTCAGCCTGCTGATCATCACCGTCTCATTCCTTCCGATCTTCACGCTTGAAAGCCAGGAAGGCCGGCTGTTCGGGCCGCTGGCTTTCACGAAAACCTTCGCTATGGCAGCGGCAGCGCTGCTTTCGGTCACGCTCGTGCCCGCTCTGATGGTCATCTTTGTCCGCGGCCGGATCATCCCGGAACATCGCAACCCGCTCAACAGGCTGCTAATCGGTCTCTATCGGCCGATCATTGCCGGGGTGCTGAAGGCGAAGACCTTCACTATCCTGCTCGCCGTCGTGGCTCTTGCCGTAACGGTCTGGCCGGCGCGCCAGCTCGGCAGCGAGTTCATGCCGAACCTCGATGAGGGGACGCTGATGTACATGCCGACCACCTTGCCGGGAGTTTCGGTCACCAAGGCGGCCGAACTGATGCAGATGCAAAACCGGATCATAAAGTCCTTTCCGGAAGTCGAATCCGTCTTCGGCAAGGCTGGCCGGGCTCAGACCGCGACCGACCCCGCGCCGACCGAGATGTTCGAGACGATCATCAACCTCAGACCGAAATCGGAATGGCGGCCCGGGGTCACTTCAGAAAGCCTGAAGACCGAGATGGACGCAGCACTGCAGTTTCCGGGCGTGTCGAATGCCTGGACGATGCCGATCCGCGCCCGCATCGACATGCTGTCCACGGGCATACGCACGCCAGTCGGGGTCAAGGTCTACGGGACCGAGCTCGGTGAAATGGAAAACGTTGCTCGGCAGATCGAGGCGGTGCTGCGGGCGGTGCCCGGCACGTCCAGCGCCTATGCCGAGCGGGTGATAGGCGGCTACTATCTCGACATCGTGCCGGACCGAGCCACCCTTGGGCGCTACGGCCTCTCGGTCGGCGATGTTCAGGATGTGATCTCCGTGGCGCTTGGCGCGAAGGTCATTACGTCCACTGTCGAGGGCCGTGAACGTTATGGCGTTGCGATCCGCTATCCACGCGCTCTCAGAAGCGATCCCGGCGCGATCGCCCGGGACGTGCAGATTGCGCTGCCCGGCGGTGGCTCTGTGCCGCTCGGCGAGGTCGCCAAGGTCGAACTCACGCGCGGCGCGACCTCGATCCGCACCGAGAACGGCCAACTCGCCGTCTACATCTTCGTCGACATCGCTGGCCGCGACCTTGGCGGCTATGTCAACGAGGCTCAAGCCGCAGTCGCCGCCGAAGTGAAGCTACCACCCGGTTATTCCGTCGCCTGGAGCGGGCAGTTCGAATATCTCGAGCGGGCCCAGGCGCGGCTGAAGATTGTCGTGCCGCTGACGCTGGCGCTGATTTTCCTGCTGCTCTACCTCAATTTCCGCACGCTGACCGAGACGCTGATCGTCATGCTGTCGCTGCCCTTTGCGATCGTCGGCGGCATCTGGATGATGTGGTGGCTGGGCTTCAACATGTCGGTTGCGGTCGCCGTCGGTTTCATTGCGCTCGCGGGCGTGGCGGCCGAAACGGGCGTCATCATGCTGATCTATCTCGACAAGGCGTGGACGGATACGAGGGTCAGATGTGCGGCCCAGAAGCGTGGTTTGACAAGCACGGATCTAAACGAGGCGATCATGTTCGGCGCCGTCGAGCGGGTGCGACCGAAGATGATGACAGTCGTCGCCATCATGGCGGGCTTGTTGCCGATCTTGTGGAGCACGGGAACCGGATCGGAAGTCATGCAGCGCATCGCCGTCCCCATGATCGGCGGCATGATTTCCTCAACGATCCTGACGCTCGTCGTGATTCCGGCCGTCTACGGCATCGTTAAGGGCTGGCGGTTGCCGAGGCGGAGTGTCGTTGAAGAACCGCTGGTAGCGGCTCCGACTAGATTGGCCGCGGAATAGGAGGAGCAAAAAAGTATCAGATGATGTCGGGCGGCATGTGGGGATGCATCATGCCGGCAGCACACCGTCGCCGGCGGGCAAGCTCCCGATAAAACGCCTCCGGCGTAACGGCGATCTCCGACGCAACATGATGCCAGCGTCCCTTGGGTGGCAAGACGCCGCCGTTGCATGCCATCCAGGCGCTGACTCTCGCCGCGACGGATTTCAGGGATAGTATCTCTGCCCGCGTCCGCGTCCGGTGGACCTCGCCTGCCAAGTGTCGCAGCAGTGCGGAGGTCAGCGCGCGATCGCTTTCGAGCACCGCCTTGGCCTTGGTGATTGGCACGGCGCGCACCGTCGATTCCTCGGTTGCCAAGGCGTCGCAATGATATCGATCCGCAAACAGCGAAGCCTCGGCCAGGATCGAAGCCGAGCCGGCACGCTGCAACGTCAGCTGGAACCCGTCGGGAAGTGCTCGGACAAGGCGCAGTTCTCCCGCGGTGACCAGGAAGAGCGACAGCACCGGGTCGTCCATACGAAACAGGACGCTGCCGGCAGGGAGAGAATGCTCGCGTTCCGCGAGTTCGAGGAATCGCGCGAAGAGGAGTTCCGACATGATCACAATCATGTTTCAGTTTTTGCGGCCGTGTCAAACGTCGCAAACACGAAACGCTGGAGATCGCTCGATGAACCGCATCCCCATTGCCGTGCTGTTTCTTCTGCTGACTTTTCTTGCTGCCCCTCACGGGCTGGCGCAGCAGCATGGCGACATCAACCATCACAAGGCCGTTGCAGGAAAAGACCCAACCACCTCGTCTTATTCCGGGATGGAGAAACGCCGCGTGAAGGCGCTCTCGGACGAGCAGATTTCCGACCTTATGGCGGGGCGAGGGATGGGTCTGGCATTGGCGGCCGAACTCAATTCCTATCCGGGTCCGTCACATGTCCTCGATCTCCGTGATGCTCTTGATCTCAGCGACGAACAGGCCTCGTGGACCAAGGCCCTGCTGGATCAGATGAAGGCAGAAACCATCCCGCTCGGAAGACGAATCATCGAGGAAGAAACCGAACTGGACCGCTTGTTTTCCGAACGAAAGATAACGTCGACGCACCTCGTTGAAATGACAAAAACCATCGCCGACGTGCAAGGCGCGCTACGAGCAGCGCACCTGCGCTATCATCTCGATATGGCCGAGTTGCTCACCTCTGAGCAGATCGGCCGGTACTCGCAGCTTCGCGGATACTCTGGCCGGGTCGATTGAACAGGGTTACGCACGCAACTTTGGCTTCATCAGCGGACGCTATTGCGCGACCGCACCTTCCAGGTAGCCGATTATCGCGGCGCGCTGGGCGGCGTTGGGAACGCCCACTGTCATCGACGTGCCTGGCACCCTCTGGCGCGGTGCTGCAAGGAAGCTATCGAGCGACTGGCTGTCCCAAACGATCCCTGATTCCCGCATAGCGGCCGAATAGCGGGCACCCTCGACGCTGCCAGACGTGCGGCCGATAACGCCCGACAGATGCGGGCCGACCCTGTTCTGGCCCGGCTCGAGGCTGTGGCAGGTGCCGCAGCGCTGCCGGAACAGCCGCTCGCCGTCTGCCTGCTGCGCGGAAGCGGCGCTCGGTAACAGCAGGCCGCCGGCGACCAAGAGCGCAGCCAGCGACCTACGCGCTCGCGTGACAGACGTCTGCAGGGATGCAGTCGCTGCTCCGGCGGAAATGTGGGTGCGTGTCGTGGCATGTGAATGGTTTATCGGATGACCTTTGCGGAACGTTCGGGGAGGGGCTTTGCTGGTAACCGGAGGCTTCCGGCAAGGCCAGCCGCTCACCAGCGAGAGCGGCGGCTGGGTCGAGGAGGCGCGGGGAGGATGCAGGTCGTGACTTGTCCTTCGCTGCGACAGCGATGATCTAAT
>NZ_RZTA01000123.1:0-18558 GCF_004023115.1 Mesorhizobium sp. M6A.T.Cr.TU.017.01.1.1 | reverse complement strand
CTGTCCAGCCGCGTGAAGGCGACGCCGTCGATCAGGACGAGATTGGTTTCGTAAGAGTCGGTGCGCAGTCCATGCTTCCGGAACAGCGCTTCACCGAAGGGCGACTGCGCGGTGGCGAAGCGGAAACGGCCTTGGCGGTCGAGCCTGACCACCATGCGCACGAAGCCCGAGCACAGCACACAGACGCCGTCGAACACGATCAACGGATGGCTTGCATCGAAGGCTGGCTTTTCAGGAGGATGGTTTGGCTGGGTGGTCACGCGGGTCCCGGCTGCTTGGTGTCAAACGACACTAAGCTTGCCGGAGGCGAGATCAAAGCCCCAGAATCTCAGAACCTTGTTGTCGCACGCCGCCGGTCGGCGAGCGCAGAACGCTCCGTGCGATAGGTGGTCGCACGGTGATCGGCGGCCGGCCTGCAGATCCGGCTGTCATGACGGCTTTCCATGGTCGTCATCAGTGCGCGCTGATGCCGAGCGTGTGGCCGCGGCGTGCGCAAGCAGGGCCTGGGCCGCGCATGTAATAGCGCTCCGGCCGGTAGGTCGGCGCGACGAATTCGCGGATGGCGGCAGCGTAGCCGATGAGGTGCGTCAAGAAGTTCATTTTACCTGTCCCTGTCCCGATTTCGGATGTCCCTTCCGAATTGCGAGGATCATAGCGTCGAGGCGTGAATAGTCGGTGAACACGATGTTAATATCTGGTCGAAAATGCCTTGGTTCATGGCCGCAATGCGGCTGATTCGGGGTCTTTCCATGCAGTGCGTCGACATTTCGGTCGATGTGACTTTTGCATCACATATGTTTCGTTTGGATGTCGCTGCGGCGCGCTTCTGTTTCAGCCTTGGTCGGTGCCGCGAAATTTCCGTGCTTGCCCAGGGAAAGTCAGGAACCCGTCCGATAGCCGCACGTTGACGACAAGAGCCGCACCAACCCGGCTCCAGCAGACAGCGGCTTCCGTGCGGAACCGCCGCCGGAATCCCAACACAGCGAGAACGATGGAAAGGCAAAAGCCATGGGTTTCTTTTCGAAAGACATCAAGACGCTGGACGACCTCTTCGTCCACACGCTGCGCGACATCTATTACGCCGAAAAACAGATCGAGAAGGCGCTGCCGAAGATGATCGACAAGGCGACCAATCCGCAATTGAAAGCCGGCCTGGAGAAGCACCTCGGGCAGACCAAGGGCCATATCGCGCGCGTCGAGAACGTGTTCGAACTGCACGGCGTGAAGGCCAAGACGGTCAACTGTCCGGCCATCGACGGCATTCTCGAGGAAGCCGATGAAGTCAGCGGCGACATCGACGACAAGGATGTTCTCGACGCCGCCCTGATCGCATCCGCGCAAGCGGTCGAGCACTATGAGATAACCCGTTACGGCACGTTGATTGCCTGGGCCAAGCAGCTTGGCCGCAGCGACTGCGCCAATGTCCTGGCCAACAACATCAAGGAAGAGCAGGCAACCGACCGCAAGCTTACCGAGATCGCGGAGGCCAAGGTCAACCTTCAAGCCGCCGAATAGCACTCTCGATCGAGGCAACGCCGGGCAATCCGGCGTGCCTCGCTTTTCGCGGGGCCGGAACTGAAACGATTTCTATCCGTTCAAGACCTCGTGCCGGCGTCGCCAAGCCGAAGCCTTCGACGCCATAGCAAATCCGCATAGGATCGCGTGTCATGGCCAGCCTTGAGCAGTATCACGCCAAGCGCGATTTCAAGAAGACCGCCGAGCCGGCCGGCAAGGTCGTTCGCAGCAGGAAAGGTGAGGCCGGCGGCATCTTTGTCATCCAAAAGCACGCCGCGACACGGCTGCATTACGACCTTCGCCTCGAACACAATGGCGTGCTGTGGAGCTGGGCGATAACCCGGGGCCCGAGCCTCGATCCGCATGAAAAGCGGTTCGCCGTGCATGTCGAGGACCACCCGATCGACTACGCGTCCTTCGAGGGCACCATTCCCAAGGGCGAATATGGCGGCGGCTCGGTCATCGTCTGGGACGAAGGCAGATGGCAACCGGAGACCGATCCGGCCCAGGCGATGAAAAAGGGCCATATCAGCTTCGAGTTGCATGGCCACAAGCTGAACGGTCTCTGGCATCTGGTGCGCCTGAAGCCGCGTCCCGGCAAAACGCGCGACAATTGGCTGCTGATCAAATCCGACGATGTCGCCGCCCGGCCGGGCGAGGACATTTTGCAGGAGGCGCCAGAATCGGTGAAGTCGGGCCTGACGATCGAGGAGGTCGGCGAAGGCAAGACCGCCGATGGCAAGAAGCCAAGGGTCTGGCATTCGAACAAACGGCTCGCTAGCAAGGCGAAGGCCAAGGCGGCAAAGCAGCTCGAATTCATTGAACCATGCCTCGCCACACTGCAAAGGGATGCCCCTCCCGGCAAGGAATGGCTGCATGAGGTGAAATTCGACGGCTACCGCATGCAGGCGCAGCTTGCCGGCACCGAGGTGCGGCTCTTGACGCGCACCGGCCTTGACTGGACGGACAAGTTCGGCGGCGAGATTGTCGCAGAACTCGGGCGCCTGAAATGCATGGATGCCATCATTGACGGCGAGATCGTCGTGCTGGCGGACAGCGGCGTCTCGTCCTTCGCGCTGCTCCAGGCGGATCTGTCGGCGCGCCGCACGGATCGTTTTCTCTATTACGTCTTCGACCTGATGCGTCTCGATGGCGAGGATATGCGCACAGAGCCGCTGGTCGAGCGCAAGCAGGCTTTGCAGGACTTGCTTGGCAAACAGCCAGACAATTCGGCAGTCCGCTTCAGCGACCATTTTGCCGAACCGGGCAAGGTCATGCTGGAGCACGCCTGCCGCATGGGGCTGGAGGGGATCGTCTCCAAGCGCGCCGACGCGCCCTATCGCAGCGGCCGCGGCTTGTCCTGGGTGAAGTCGAAATGCACGCTTCGCCAGGAATTCGTCATCGGCGGCTACCTGCCGTCGGAGAAGACCGGGCGTGGATTGCGCTCCTTGCTGGTCGGCTACCATGAGGGCGGCAAGCTGCACTATGCCGGCCGTGTCGGCACCGGCTTTTCGATGCAGGGCACCAACGACCTGAAGAAGAAGCTTGATGCTCTGAAGGCGAAGACCTCGCCCTTCGACAGGGCGCTACCGAGGGGCAAAGGGCTGGGCAAAGGAGTGGTTTGGGTGAAGCCAGACCTTGTCGGCGAAGTGGAGTTCCGTACCTGGACGTCCGACCGTATAATACGCCACGCCTCGTTCCAGGGATTGCGCGAGGACAAACCGGCGGAGGAAGTCGTGCAGGAAAAGCCAAAGGCACCCGCAGGCAAGGCCGATACCAAGGAAAAGCCTGCCGGGGGCAAGGGCACCTCTGTTGAATCCTCGGGGGCGGCAAAAACCGTCGTAAAGCTTTCTCATCCCGACAAGCTTCTGTGGCCGCAGGAGAAGGTATCGAAGCAGGGCCTGCTCGATCATTACGCTTTGGTCTGGCCGCGCCTGCAACAATTCGTCGTCAATCGGCCGCTAAGCCTGGTGCGTGCGCCGGACGGCGTCGAGGGCCAGCGCTTTTTCCAGAAGCATGCATCGGCCGGCATGCATGACAAGATCGCCAGGATGAAGGATCCGACGGACGGCGAGGAGATCCTGTTCATCCGCGACTTCGACGGTGTCGCTGCCTTGGTCCAGCTCGGCGTGGTCGAGATCCATATCTGGGGCTGCACCATCGACGAACTGGATAAGCCGGACCAGATCATCTTCGATCTCGATCCCGACGAAGGCGTCGACGTGAAAGCGGTGCGCGCGGCGGCGCTCGAAATCCGCGGTAGGCTCGATGAGCTGTCCTTGCCGAATTTCGTCAAGACGTCGGGTGGCAAGGGCTACCATGTCGTCGTGCCTCTGAAACCATCGGCGGATTGGGATGAGGTGAAAGACTTCGCCCATGATTTCGCCCGCGCGCTGGAACAGGCGGCACCCGACCGCTACACGGCGACGCTGTCGAAGAAGGCGCGCACCGGAAAAATCTTCGTCGACTATCTGCGCAATAGCCGCGGCTCGACCACGGTGGCGCCTTATTCGTCGCGGGCCAAAAAGGGCGCTACCGTATCGATGCCGGCGACCTGGGCGGAGATCGAGGCCGGACTGGCGCCGAACGCATTTCCGATCGGCGACAAGACGACGCTGAAGCAGTTGGCCGAAGCCGATCCGTGGAAGGATTTTTTCAGGCAGGGCAAGGTGCTCAAGCGCGGCTAGTTCATTGGCTTCGTTCCAGGCTGAGCGAGCGCGAGAACGAGCGCCGGCGATCCTTCACGCCCCCCTCTGTCCTGCCGGACAAAGGGGGGGCGCTGTCCCGCTGACGTCTCGCAACGTTATGCGCCGCCGCGACGATCGAAAGTTTCGGCATGGATACTGGGGTCTCCGCCACGTCGCTTCGCCCCTGCCCCGCCCCAGGACAATACCGGCAAATCTTTCAAGCCAGAAACACCCTCTCGAACGCCTGCCTCCCCGTCGGCGAAAACACAACCGCGCGGCTGTCCTTCTCGCGCCTTGCCCATTTTTCGGCGAGGATCTTGTCGAGAATGGCGGCGCCCAGCGTGCCGGCAAGATGTGAGCGCCGCACGCTCCAGTCGAGGCACGCCCGGCACACCGGTCGTCGCGCCTTGCTCTCGACATCGATGCCAATCGCGGCAAAATACGAGGCGGCCGACGGCCCAAGCCTGATCTCCTTGTCGTCGCGCAGGAGCACTTGTCGAGCGACAAGGCGGTCGAGCATCGCCACGGCCTGTTCTCCGGCGAGGTGGTCGTAGCAGACACGCGCCACGCGCATGGCCGCATCACGGGGACCCGGCCGGACCCGCTGCGGCCCGACCGCTGCGGCGACACCGGTGATGGCTTCGATCATGCCAGCCACCTGCGGCCCGGCGAGGCCGTAATAGCGATGCCGCCCCTGGCTTGCCAGCGTCAGCAGCCCGCCCTCCATCAGTTTCGACAGATGCGAGCTGGCAGTCGGCAGCGACACACCGGCCTCGAGCGCCAGTTCGCTCGCCGTCAACGCCGTGCCGCCCATCAGCGCGGTCAGCATGTTCGCCCGCGCCGGATCGCCGACCAGGCTGGCGATGCGGGCTATGTCTGGTCCTTCACGCATAGTTCGTCCGTCATCGAAGCATTCTTGTCAGATAAACACTATTCTCGGCTCAGATCAAGGAGACGACGATGACCGCAAGAGCCGCCCCCAACGCCGTGTCTGTCAGCCGCTTCCGCCGCCGACCATTTCCATTCATCGCCTTATGCCGACTGCGGCTTCTGGCGCGGTGGCACGACCGCTATCTGCAGCGCCTCGACCTTGCCGAGATCGACGAGCATCTTTTGCGCGACCTTGGCCTGACGCCGGAAGACGTTCGCCACGAATGCGCGAAATCCTTCTGGCAAGCATGACACCGGAGAAATTGCCTAGCACATCGATCCGCTGAACGTTTCGACCCCGCTCGAACTATCGGCGCAACGAACCAAATTCAGCAAGGAGACAAAAGATGACCATCACCTGCTTCATCCGCTACGAGATCGACCCGTTCGGCAAGGCGGCGTTCGAGGAATATGCCCGTAACTGGGCCAGGCCATTCCGCGCTGCGGCGCCGATCTGATCGGCTATTTTGCTCCGCATGAAGGCTCGGCCACGACCGCCTACGCCGCCTACAACATCGACAGCTTGGCGGCTTACGAGGCCTACCGTGCCAGGCTGGCCGCCGATCCGGTCGGCAAGGCGAATTACGAGTTCGCGCGGCGTGAAAGATTCATCCTGAAGGAGGATCGCATGTTCCTGAAGCTGGCGTCCGGGCCGCATGCCTCTCTGGTGAAATTATGATCGCCGTCATCTTCGAGGTCGAGCCGGCAGCGGGCAAGCGCGATGCCTATCTCGGCCTCGCCGCCGACCTGCGCCCGCTGCTCGACGGCATCGACGGTTTTCTCACTATCGAGCGCTTTCAGAGCCTCACTGACCCGAATCGCATCCTGTCGCTGTCGTTCTGGCGCGACGAGGAGGCGGTGAAGGCCTGGCGCAACACGGAGGAACATAGGCGGGCGCAGAAGGCCGGCCGTGGCGGCATCTTTGCCGACTATCGTCTGCGCATCGCCCATGTCGTGCGCGACTATGGCCTGACCGAACGGGCCGAGGCGCCTGAGGACAGCCGGGTGGTGCATGGGTGAGTGGGACTATGCGGCCTTTCCTTCTCCCCTTGTGGGAGAAGGTGTCGCCGAAGGCGACGGATGAGGGGTGTTCCAGCTTGGCACCGACTGCGACCCGTCCAACACCCCTCTTCCGTCTTGGCGCTACGCGCCAATCACCTTCTCCCACAAGGGGAGAAGGAAAGATCGAGCTAAGCATTCCCGATCAGCACGCCGGCCGCAAACACCAGCGCGCCGCCCAGCACCACCTGGAAGGCGGCGCGCCAGAACGGCGTCTGCATGTAGCGGTTCTGCACGAAGGCGATCGCCCATAGCTCGAAGAACACCACGACCGCAGCGACAATCGTCGCCGTCCAGAAAAACGGGATGAGGTAGGGCAGCGCGTGGCCGAGGCCGCCCAGCATGGTCATGATGCCGACTGTCAGCCCGCGTTTCACCGGCGAGCCGCGGCCCGACAGCTTGCCGTCGTCGGAGGCCACCTCGGTGAAGCCCATCGAGATGCCGGCGCCGATCGAGGCGGCAAGCCCGACCAGAAAGGTCTGGAACGTGTCGTGCGTGGCGAAGGCGGCGGCAAAGATCGGCGCCAGCGTCGACACCGATCCGTCCATCAACCCGGCCAGTCCCGGTTGCACATAGGTCAGGATGAACTGGCGCTGCTCGGCCGCGGCTTCCTCGTTCTTCACCGCGCCCGGCACATGCTTTTGCTCCAGCCGCTGCGCCTGCGTCTCGTGGCCTTGTTCGGCCACCGCCAGATCGTCGAGCAGCTTTCGCGTCGAGGCATCGCTGGTGCGTTTCGCCGCCTCGACGTAGAACAGATACGCCTGCCGCTCCATCGACTCGGCCTGTTGGCGCACATGCTCGATACCGAGCGGCCTGACCAGCCAGTCCGGCTTGCGCTCGTAATAACCTTTCACATGCTCGCGCCGGATCAGCGGAATGCGCTCGCCGAAACGCTCGCGGTGAAGCTCGATCAGCGAGTCGCGATGGCCGTCCTCCTCCTCGGCCATCTCCTCGAACACCTTGGCCGAATGTGGAAAACTATCTGCCAATCCATCGGCATAGGCCCGGTAGATACGCCCGTCGTCTTCCTCGGAAGAGATGGCGAGCGCCAGGATCTCTTGCTCCGAGAGCGATTCGAAGGGACGGCGGCCAAAGCCGAAAACACGGGAAAGCATGAGAAATTCACCCTAGTTTAGAATAGTTCTAAACTATGGTCTGGTGCGCCGTTGGTCAATCGCGCCCGTCGCCCGGAGGTTCAAAATTATTGGCTCCGGGGGATCCTCCGCCGCCCTTCACTATTGGCGAATGTTCACCTATATAGCCGAACCTAAGCCAAGAGAAAGGAATCCGTAGATGCCGGCAAAGCAGCCCACCCATGCGTTTGACCCGAAACCTGTTCTCGACCTCATCGCCAATATCGAGGCCGACCTGCAGCGCCTGAAAGGCCTGGTCGAGCAGCAGGTCGAAAAATTCGATCCCGCCAATCCGCACAACAAGGCCCCCGACGGCAAGCTGACCGAGGAGGGCGTCGAGTGCTGCTACCGCATGTTCGACGAGGGCAAGTCGCGCTATTCGGTTGCCCAGCAGATGAAGATCTCCTTCGCCGCCGCCACCCATCGCTTCAACAACTGGCGCAAGATGGGTGGCGCCAAGCGGCGACGGACGCTTTTGGGGTGAGGCTTCGGCCAATCGCAAACGTCGGGGGCGCTGATAAGGCAACACGCTCGTCTCGCAATCGACGAATTGTGTCGGTCACATTTTTTCAGTGGTGCGCGGCCCTGCTTTCCGTGCACCATGGGCGATCTCACTTCCGCAGGACCTCGCCATGAACTCGCCTCCCGGCATCGCCGATATCCACGCCGCAGCAGCGCGATTGTCCGGCCTGATCGTCGAAACGCCGCTGATCGAATCGCCGGAGCTGAACAACCGCTTCGGCGCCAGGATCCTGTTCAAGCCGGAGACGCTGCAGCGCACCGGCTCGTTCAAGTTCCGCGGCGCCTACAACAAACTGTCTTCGCTCACCGAGGAAGAACGCAGCCGTGGCGTCGTCGCCTTCTCGTCGGGCAACCACGCGCAAGGTGTCGCCGCGTCGGCGGCGATGTTCGGGGTCAAGGCGGTCATCGCCATGCCCACTGACGCGCCGGCCATGAAGGTCGGCAATGTCAGGAAAATGGGAGCGGAAGTGGTTCCGTTCGACCGTTTCCGCGATGACCGCATGGCGGTGGTTCGCCCTTATATGGACCGGGGCATGGTCCTGGTCCCGCCTTTCGACGATCCGGCCATCATCGCCGGCCAGGGCACGATCGGCCTCGAACTGATGGCGCAGGCGAAAGCGCTCGGCGTGAGTCTCGACGCGATCGTCATTCCCTGCGGCGGCGGCGGCTTGAGCAGCGGCATCTCCATCGCGGTCAAGGATGCATCACCTGATACGGCCGTCTGGGCGGTGGAACCCGAGCATTTCGACGACACCTGTCGTTCGTTGGCCAAAGGTGCTCGGGTTTCGATCGAACCCGGCCACACGTCGATCTGCGACGCGCTCCTCACCGCCGAGCCGGGCGCGATGACCTTCGAGATCAACCGCAGGAATCTCGCCGGCGGCATTGCCGTTTCCGACAAGGCAGCGGCACAGGCGATGCGCGACGCCATGGCCCACCTCAAGCTGGTGGTCGAGCCTGGCGGCAGCGTCGGGCTGGCCGCGCTATCGTCGGGCGAGATCGAGCTATCAGGCAAATGCGTTGCCGTGGTGCTGTCCGGCGGCAATGTCGATTTCGCCACCTATGCGGAGATCATGGCGGCGGCTTAGGTGGCGACCAGTTCCGGGCCACGCGGCCGGTTAAAGGTGTCAAAGCGTCCCCTACGTGTCCAATCGAACCGTACCATTCAAGGACAGACAGGAATGAAACTGTTCTTCAGCCGCAATCCCAATCCTCGCCTCGCGGTCGCGGTGGCACGTTATCTCAACGCAAAGGTCGAGTTTGAATTCGCCTCCCCCTTCGCTCCCGGCCAGGCCGAGCGATTTCGCCCGCTAAATCCCAATCTTTCATTGCCCATACTTGTAGGCTCGGGAAAAAGCCTCTGGGAGGCCGACGCCATAGCTTGCCGGCTATCACGCGACGCGCATTCGGATCTCTGGCGCACTGGCGACGACGAACCCGAGATGATCCGATGGCTCAGTTGGGGGAAGGAGAACTTCGCAAGAGCTTGCGACGTCGTGCATTTCGAACGCGGGACCAAACAGCGATATGGGCTCGGCCCGATCGATCAGGGCCGGGTTGAGGAGGGCCTGAGAGACTTCCGCACTGCCGCTGCAACACTCGAGGCCGCGCTTTCGGAGCGAGAATGGCTGGTCGAGAATTCGGTTTCCTACGCCGACTTTCGAATGGCGACGTTTCTGCCCTTCAACGATGTCGCCAGATTGCCGCTCGCCGACTATCCGTCTGTCGGCCGTTGGTATCGTCAGTTTGAAGAAATCGACGCCTGGCGCGATCCTTTCAAAGGGCTGGATGCGCCTGAATTGCCGCCGGTACCGGCTCAGGCCAAGCCGGCATGAAACTCGACCCGAATGTCATGCCTATCGGCACAACCCGACGCGATTCAAGCGCGCTGTTTCACAACCTATCCGCCAAGGCGAGACTCCGCTTTTTTGTTGATCAAAACGGAAAAACAACGCTAATTGGCTCCCGCGAGGGACCATGCTGACAGTTGATGAAGTGGGAGCGATCCCGTTGTTTTCGGGGTTGCCGGCGGGCGAGCTGGAGCGGCTGGCGCGGACGGCGGCCGACCTTCATCTCAGCCCCGGAGAGTTCGCGGTTCATGAGGGCGGAGAGGCCGCGCTGTTTGCGGTTCTCGCCGGCAAGATCGAAGTCGTAAAGACCTTCGACGGCGTCGAGCGGACACTCGGCTGGCGGCTGCCGGGAACGATATTCGGTGAGGTGCCGATTGCCTTGGGCTCGGGTTTTCCGGGCGGGTATCGCGCCACTGAGCCGTCCCGCGTCATGCGGCTCGAGGTCCAGCAATATTATTCCATCGCGGCGGTTTCAAAGGACGTGGCCCAAAAGGTCAGCGCGCTTGCGCGCGAGCGGATGGGCGGGCTGCAGAGCATCACCGCCGAGCCGCAGAAGCCGCGCGTGACACTGGTCGGCCATCGCTGGGACACGGCGTGCGGGGAGCTGCGCCGGTTTCTGGCCCGCAACCAGATCTCATTCACTTGGGTGTTGCCCGACACATCGGATGCCGAGGCCTTCTGGTCCGCCACGGGCAGGCCGGCTCTCGATGGTCCCGTTGCCCGGCTGGCGGACGGAGAGATCATGGAAAGTCCGGCCGTGCGCGATCTTGCCATTCGCCTCGGGTTGCAGACGCGCCCGCGCGGCTCCGAGTACGATGTGGCGATCATCGGTGGCGGCCCGGCCGGCCTTGCCGCCGCGGTCTACGGCGCATCCGAGGGACTGCGCACGATCGTCGTTGAGCGCGAGGCGCCTGGCGGACAGGCGGGGACATCGTCGCGGATCGAGAACTATCTCGGCTTTCCCAGCGGAATTTCCGGCGACGAACTGGCCAGTCGCGCGCTGCAGCAAGCAAGACGGCTGGGCGCCGAAATCCTGGTCACCCGCTCCGTCGCCGGCATCGATCCTGTTACGCACGATCTGTTTCTCGACGGCACCGATGTCGTGCGGGCGCGCAGCCTCATCCTTGCAACAGGCGTGACATGGCGCCGTCTCGGCATAGACGGGTTCGACCGGCTTATCGGCAAGGGTGTCTACTACGGAGCCGCGCGCAGCGAGGCAAGCACCACCCATGGACTGGATGTCTTCCTGATTGGCGCCGGCAACTCGGCCGGCCAGGCAGCGCTGCATTTTTCGGGCCATGCGCGCAACGTGACACTGCTCGTGCGCGGCCCGTCCCTTGCAGACAGCATGTCCCACTATTTGATCGAGCAGCTCAGGGCGAAATCGAACGTAAAAGTCCAGCTTCGGTCGGAAGTCCAGGCCGTGCACGGTGAGACTCACCTGACGGCGATCGACATTCTCGACAAGGCGACCAACGAGGTGAGCCGGCACGATTGCGGCGGGCTGTTCGTTTTCATCGGCGCCAACGCCGAGACCGAGTGGCTGCCGGCCGATGTCGTGCGCGATGCCCGCGGATACGTGCTGACCGGGGACGATGTGAAGAAGGCCGGGGGCTGGTCGCACGACCGCGATCCCTATCTGCTCGAAACCAGTGCGCCCGGAATCTTTGCCTGCGGCGACGTACGCTTGAGTCCTGTCAAGCGGGTTGCGTCAGCGGTCGGAGAAGGGAGCATGGCGATCGCGTTCGTTCACCAGTATCTGGCGAATGAATAGAAGGCCAAACGCGGCCAAAGCTAGGCCACAGGCCTTAGTCCAGCGTTCGGCGGAACCGCACCAGCGCCACGCCGGCGAAGAGCGCCACGAACCCGACGAGCCAGCCGATCTCGGTTGCGACCGCCGGCAGTTCGGCGCCCTTCAGCATCACCGCGCGGATGATGCGCAGGAAATGCGTCAACGGCAGGATCTCGCCGAAGATCTGCGCCCAGCCGGGCATGCCGCGATAGGGGAACATGAAGCCCGACAACAGGATCGACGGTAGAAAGAAGAAGAAGGTGAGCTGCAGCGCCTGCATCTGGGTGCGCGCCATCGTCGAAATGGTGTAGCCGAGCAGCACCAGCGCCAACACGAAGACCAGGACCGCCGCAAGCAGCAGTGACAACGACCCGGTGAAGGGAACGCCAAACAAAAGCTTGGCCGCCGCCAACACCACCACCACTTGCACGGCGCCGACCACCAGATAGGGCAGCACCTTGCCCAGCATGATTTCAAGCGGGCTGGACGGCATCGCCAGGAGATTCTCCATCGTGCCGCGCTCGGTCTCGCGCGTCAGCGCGATCGAGGTCATCATCACCATCGTCATCTGCAGGATGACGCCAAGCAGGCCGGGCACGATGTTGTATTGCGAGACGCCTTCCGGATTGTAGCGCCGGTGCACCACCACTTCGAGCTGGCCCCGGGCAGCTTCGGCGGCCGTCTCCTGCATGCCGCGTGCCCTGAGCAGCGCCTGGTTGGCGACCGTGCCGAGCGTCGAGATGGCGCCGCTGGCGACGGCTGGGTCGGTGGCGTCCGCTTCGATCAGGATCTGCGGGCTGTCGCCGCGCTCGACCCGCCTGGCAAAATCGGCGGGGATGGTGACGACGAAGGCGACGTCGCCGCGCGCCATCAGGAATTCCGCCTCGGCGGCACTTTGCGCGACATGGTCGAAGCGGTAGTAGCCGGTGGTCTGCAGCGCCGAAACCATGGCCCGCGTGTAAGGATCGCTGCTCATCGCCACCAGGGCTGCCGGCAGGCTCTTCGGATCGTTGTTAATGGCATAGCCGAACAGCACCAGCTGCATCAGCGGCACGCCCAGCATCATGGCGAAGGTGATGCGGTCGCGCCGCATCTGGATGAACTCCTTGATCAGCAGCGCGCCGAGCCTGGCGAAGGAAAAGACGCTGTTTATCCCGCTTTTCATCCCATGTTGTCCTTCGAGCCGGACATGAACTGGATGAACACATCCTCCAGGCTGGTCTCGCCCGGCGTCACCGTCACGCCCTTGTGCTCTTTCTCGACATCGGCAAGTGCTGCTTCCAGTTCCTTCTTGTCGGAACCGACGACATGCAGCGTCGCGCCGAATGGCGCCACCTGGTCGACGCCGGGGCGGCCGCCGAGTGCGGCAGCAACCTGATCAAGCCGCGGGCCTTGCACGACGAAGGTCGTTAGCCCGGCATTCCTGACCACCTCTTCGACCGTGCCTGACGCCAGCATCTTGCCATACGAGATGTAGCTGATGCGGTGGCAGCGCTCGGCCTCGTCCATGTAGTGGGTGGAGACCAGCACGGTCAGGCCGCCGCTGGCCAGCCGATGGATCTCGTCCCAGAATTCGCGCCTGGCTTTCGGATCGACGCCCGCCGTCGGCTCGTCGAGCAGCAGCAATCTGGGCTTGTGCATGATGCAGGCGGCTAGCGCCAGCCGCTGCTTCCAGCCGCCGGACAGCGTGCCGGCCAACTGGTCCTTGCGCGAGGTGAGGCCCAGATCCTCCAGTGTCTTAGCCACATGCTCGTTGAGCGGCTTCAACCCATAGAGCCGAGCCACGAACTCAAGATTCTCGGCGATCGTCAGATCCTCGTAGAACGAGAATTTCTGCGTCATGTAGCCGACTTCGCGCTTGATCCTCAGACTGTCGGTGCGGATGTCGAAGCCGAGCACCGTGCCGTCGCCCTCATCCGGCGTCAGCAGGCCGCACATGATGCGGATGGTCGTCGTCTTGCCCGAGCCGTTCGGGCCGAGGAAGCCGACGATCTCGCCTTCGGCCACCGTCATCGTCACATGGTCGACGACGGTTTTGTCGCCGAAGCGCTTGACCAGGCCGTGAACGTCGATGACGTTCATTTGCCGATGTCCGCCAGATCGACATCGACGATCTGCCCCGGCTGCAGGGCGCTGGCGTCGCCCTCCGGCCGCGCCTCGACCAGGTAGACCAGCTTCTGCCGGGTCTCCAGTGAATAGATCACTGGTGGCGTGAACTCCGGGTCCGGCGACACGTATCTGACGCGAGCCTTCACGTCCGGCCCGCAGCCATCGCAATGGACATTAAGCAGCGTACCGACTTTCACCGACGAGAACGCACTTTCCGGCACATAGACGCTGAGCTTCACCGCGCCGTCCGGCAGCATCGAAATGACCGGCGCGGTCGGGCCGGCCGTATCACCAGGGTTGCGGATCACGTCGTTGACGCGGCCGGGCGACGGCGCCGCCAGCACGCGCTTCGAAAGCCGCCATCGCGCCTGCTCGAGCGCCGATTGCGCCTGACTGACCTGATTGTCGGCGGCCTTGATCGTCTCGGGCCGTGCCGGCAGGCCGCCAACGGCGAGATTGGCTTCCGCCTGGCCGACCTGCGCGTTGGCTGTCTCCAGCGTGGCCGAGGCGGTATCAAAATCGGCCTGCGTGCCGGTGCCGCGTTTGAACAAATCGCTGGCGCGGGTGTATCTGCGTTTGGCGTCGGCGGCTTGCGCCCTGGCCATGTCGACCTGCGCCTTGAGCACCTCAATCTCTTCCGGCCGCTTGCCGACCTGCAGGTCGGCAAGTTGCGCCTGGGCCTGGGCAAGCGCCGCCTCGGCTTGCGCGACGGCTATTCTTGCGTCGGCGCTTTCAAGCGTCACCACCGGCGTGCCCGGCGCGACGCGGTCGCCGCGCTTGACCGAAATCGTCTCGACCTGCGCCACCTCGATCGGCGCGAGCAGCACATAGTCGCCCTCGACATAGCCGACGGCGAGCGGCGCGGCCGGTGCGCAGGCGCTGAAAAGCAGGGCGGCGAGCGGCAGAGAACAAAGAAAACTCATGACCTACGATCCTTCCGGGCGGCCAATATGGCCCCAAGGTTATCCGTCACCGCCGCTGCGATCTTGGCGGCCTCGGCGTCGCCGATCGCGCGCCAGCCCATGCGGCGCATCACCGCCTCGCGGCCGATGCGGAAATAGACGACCTGGCCGATCAGCGTGAACACTGTGAGCCGGGTAGCCTCACTCTCGGCCGGCTCCCCCGTCGCCTGTTCCCAGATCAGGCACAGCCGGCGATGCGCCGGTTCGAACACACCGTCATAGATACGGTCGAGCGCGGCGGTTGGATGGGACAGCTCGCGCAGGACGAACTGCACGATCTCGCCGGCTTCCGGCCTTGCCGCGATGAAGGCCACCATCCGCTCAAGTGCGACGAATAAATGTGCCCGCGCTGCCTCGGGATCGGCCATTGCCGCCGCGGGCGCTTGCAGATTGCCGATCGCCTGGCCGGCTATGGTCTGGATGGTGTCGACGATATAGTCGGCCGCAGCGTTTCGGAGCCCTTCCTTGCCGCCGAAATGATAGGCGATCGAGCCGATATTGGCCTTGGCCTCAGCCGCGATCTCGCGCGTCGACGTGCCGTCGAAACCCTGGCGTCCGAACAGTTTCAGCGCCGCGCGGACAAGTGCCGTGCGCGTCATGTCGGCGGGGGAAGCCTCGCGCCGCGGAGTTTTGGCGTTTGTCGATTTGCTCATGATAAACGATTTAATCAATCGAATGATTAAAGTCAACCCGGCCCATCGCCGCCTTGCCATCTCTAGCCGCAAGCGCTTTAGTGTGAAGCCATGGTCAAGGAAATCGAGCGCAAGTTCCTGGTCTCCGGCAATGAGTGGCGGGATCTGGTCGAAGCGGATATCTGCATTCGCCAGTTCTATCTCGCCGCCGCATCCGGCCGCTCGGTGCGCGTGCGCATCAGCGACGGCGCCTCGGCAAAGCTGACGCTCAAATTCGGCAGCAAGGCCCGCGAACGCGACGAATTCGAATATCCAATCCCTCTGGCGGAGGCGGAAGAGATGCTGGCCTTCGCCATCGGACGTGTCATCGAGAAGACACGCCACCATGTTAGGCATCGCGGCCATCTCTATGAAGTCGATGTCTTCGGCGGGATGCTTAGTGGTCTGGTGGTCGCCGAGCTCGAGACGCCTGAGGACGTGCCGGACGAAATGCTGCCAGATTGGCTCGGCCGTGAAGTCACCGGCGAGCAGAGGTTCTACAACGCGTCGCTCGCCCTCGAGGGGATTCCGGAGATCGCCGCATGAGCTATCGCATCAATCCGCGCCTGCCGTTGACCGGCGAGGTTCGGCGCATCCTCGCCGAGGAGATCGGCAAGGCGCTGGTCCATCTGGACACGGCGCGCGACAGGCCGGAACAGGGGCTGCACAAATGCCGCAAGCGGCTGAAGAACGTTCGCGCCTTGCTGCGCCTGGTCCGTTCCGGAGACGAAACATTTTGCGTGACCGAGAACCAGTGTTACCGCGACGTTGCAGCCCTGCTTGCCGGTCCGCGCGAGGCGACCGCGCTGGTTGAAACAATCGACCGGCTGGCAGCAAGCTTTCCCGAACAGAGCGCGGGTGGCGGTCTCGATGCCGTTCACGAGACGCTCGTCGCGCGCCAGCACGAACTGCATGGTGGAGCAGGCCTCGACGCTGCAATAGGCGCGGCGATTGCGGCTTGCGAGGAGGGCATCAGCCGGATCGACATATTGGTCTTGCCCGACCAGCCCGAACAGGCCGCCGATGTGCTTGCCGACGGCGCCCGCATCACCCTGCGCCGCGCCAGAAAGGCGCTGGACAAGGCTGGCTCGCGCGGCGAGGCCGATGATTTCCACGATCTGCGCAAGGCGGCAAAGACCCACGGCATGCATCTGTCGCTGCTCGGAAGACTATGGCCGACGCCGATCAAGGCCCGGCGCAAGGCGGTCGACGAACTCGGCGAAAGACTGGGTGAACTGCATGATGTGTTCGTCATGCGTGAACTTCTCGATGCCGACGACCGGCCGCTCGGCTCTCCTCAAGAAACGAGGCTTCTGAGCAAGCTGTTGAAGCGCTCGGAGAAAAGCCTGAAAAAGACCTGTCTCGCCGTCGCAGCCGATCTGTTCGGCGACAGCCCCAGGCGCTCGACAAGGAAACTTGCGCGCAAGGCGCGCGACGATCTGGCCGCCGCGCCGCGCGAAGACGCCGGCGCACCCGGCGCCGCCGGCTGACGCAGTCCTTCGGTTCGGGATCATGGTCTAGGCCGCCGGCCTGTGGTAATCGCCGTCTGGCATGATCGAGACCGGTGACACGCTTCTGGACCGACTTGGCCGCTGGCTTGCCGGCCGGCTGCAGGAGGAATCATCCGGCTACGAGCCTTACACGCCGTCCGATGCCGAAACGCTGCGCCGAACGCTCGAGCCCGGCGACATCCTGCTCATCGAGGGCAACCAGAAGATCTCGGCGGCGATCAAATACCTGACCCAGTCGACCTGGTCGCATGCAGCCTTCTATGTCGGCGATGCCTTGCCTGAACCGGCGGACGGATCGGAGCGGCGCCGTCTGATCGAGGTCACCCTTGGCGATGGCTGCATCGCCGTGCCGCTGTCGCGCTACCGGACTTATAACACCCGCATCTGCCGGGCGAGCGGTCTGGCGCCGGAAGATCGCGACGAGGTCGTTGCCTTCATGATCGGCAAGCTCGGCCTCAGATACGATCTCAAGAACATCTTCGACATGCTGCGCTACTTCTTCCTCCCGACACCGCCGGTGCCGGTGCGCTGGCGCCGCCGCATGCTGGCTTTCGGTTCCGGCGACCCGACCCGGGCCATCTGCTCCTCGCTGATCGCCGAGGCCTATGGCCAGATCCGCTATCCCATCTTGCCCGAGATCACCCGGGCACCCGGCCGTGCCTCGGCCCAGTCGAACTATTCGCGCAAGGAAATCCTGCACATCCGCCACCACTCGCTCTACACGCCGCGCGATTTCGACCTGTCGCCGTATTTCCGCATCGTCAAGCCGACGCTGGAATACGGGTTCGACTACCGGGCGGTGACCTGGGAGGACAAGGCAGGCACAGACGCCGCAGCCGCGAAGGCTGGAGCAATCACCTCAGGCACGTGATGGCTTTCGGCCTGGGTCAGGACATACCCCTATGGCGCGGCCGCTATCCGGCCGAGGTGCAGGCGTTTCGCATGGCGGCCTGTATCACGCCGAGACCGCAACAGCGCCCTGGTTTTCGGCTCTGTGTTCGACCCAAACATGGACCGGTTCGTCCCGGCCGCGGATGCTCACCGGTCCATGATCGCGCGCATTCAACTGTGTCGTGGGCGATTCCGCCTGCGCGGCCTCAATCAGTCGTGACCCAAAGCAAATATTCGCCTGAAGCTCACGGCAGAGCGCTTGCAAACGGCTGGCGACGTTGACGGTGTCGCCCACCACCGCGAAGGACAGATTGCGCTCGCTGCCGACCGCGCCGATGACGACTGCGCCATATTGTGCACCGATCCGAACGTCCAGCGGCGGGTATCCCCTGGACACCCGCTGCACATTCCAGTCTTTGAGAGCGGCGATCATCGCTTCAGCGCACTGGATGGCCCGAGTCGCGTCGTCATGGCTGGCTTGCGGAACCCCGAATGTCGCCATGATGCAATCGCCGATATAGTTGTCGACTGTGCCATGGTGGTCGAAAACGACCTGCTCCATGCGACGGTGGAACTGACGCAGAAGTTCGAACACTGCTTCGGCCGGATGATCCTCGGAATAGTGTGTGAAGCCGACGATGTCGGCGAACAGCACCGCGATATCCTGCCGGCGGACCGGGCCGAAGGGCTCGTCATCCGTGGCGAGCTGGTCGACGACATTGGGCGAAAAATGCCGGGCGAGATTGGCGCGGGCGCGCTCTGCCTTGACATAGTCTTCCGACAGATGTCGGGAACGAGAGACGACCAGCGCCATGATCGCGCCGATAATCAGCACAACCAACACGTTGGTCGCCTGCGCGAATGTATCGACGAAATTGGGATTGAGATAGAGGTTCAGTCGCTCTGTCATCGGCAGCGAATAGAGG
>NZ_RZTA01000122.1:0-20015 GCF_004023115.1 Mesorhizobium sp. M6A.T.Cr.TU.017.01.1.1 | reverse complement strand
CGGGCCGCGAGCGCGCGGTCGCGGAAAAATTCGCAGCCGGCATGACCTATCGCGAAATCGGCAAAGCTCTTTTTATTGCCCCGACCACTGTTCGCACCCACCTTGCGGCCATCTACGAAAAACTTGGGGTGCGCACCAAGATCGGGCTCGCGGCGTATTTTGGTGGCGCTTCCAGCGCTCGGCCGGACGGGCTATCACTCCCGTCGGACGCTCCGCCAGTGCTCGCCATATTCCCGATCGAATGCCTCAATTCCGAAGAGCGTTGGCGCCGCTTTGCCGACGGCCTGTCGTCGGACATCACCATCGACCTGGCACGTTACGCGGGCTTGCCTGTCATCGCCTTCCACACGATGAAATCGCTGGGCAGCAAGCCGGCCGATTTCGCGGCGGACGGCAAGGCGCTCGGCGTCACCTATATCGTATCGGGCCAGTTGCGCGCCGACGACCAGAGGATTCGTTTGACGATAGAGCTTGCCGATGCCCGTAGCGGTGTCAGCCTGTGGAGGGAGCGCTACGACCGCCCTGTCGAGGACATTTTCGCGCTGCAGGACAGCCTGACCGAAAGCATCATCAATGTGTTCGCCGGCAGTTACGGAACGCTTGCCACCGTCGGCCGCAATGCGGTTCGCCGCAAGCCGCCGGCCAGCTTGCGGGCCTATGACTGTTATCTGCTTGCCCTCGAACAGCACACCACGTTCAGCCGCGCCGGCAATGCCGAGGCGATCCGCCTGTTTTCACGCGCGCTGGAGCTTGACCCTACCTTCGCCAACTGCTGGGCCGAACTCGCCTATGCCTATTCGGTCGAGGCCTGCAACGGCTTTGGCGACGATGTGCTGACGTCGATCGAGAACTGGCGGACGGCGGCCGAAAACGCCTTGCGCCTCGACCCGACGGACAGCTGCGCTCACGCATGCCTTGGCAATGTCAGGGCATGCCTTGGCGATCTCGAAGGAGCGGAGCGCGCGCACCGGCGCGCTCTCGAATACGGCTCCAACCACGCCGGCATACTGCCGCTGCTGGCGGGCAGCAAGGCGCTTGTCGTCGGCGATCCGGCCGAGGCGATCCCGCTCATCGAGCGTGCCATGCGTCTCAATCCACTGGCCCCGCCCTGGTATTTCGGCATGCAAGGTCGCATCCTGTTCGTGGCCGGCAGGCACGACCAAGCCATCGCGGCGCTCCGCAGGAGTTCGCCGGAGTCGCCGGACGTGCTGATGTTCCTGGCGCTTTCACATGCGGCCATGGGCGAGGCCAGCGAGACGGCGCGCGCCGCGGCCCGCTTGAGAGCCGAATTTCCAGGCTTTTCGGTCGAACGCTTCATCGCAGGCTATCCCGTGATCAACCGGGACGCGTTGCTTGCCATCCGCCACGCTGCCGGACTGGCGAAGCTGCCGTAGACCCCTACCGGTCGATCGTCACCATGACGCGTTCGTTGTAGCGCTCACCCGAGACCTTGCCCGGCGCCAGCGCGTCGTCGAGCGCCTGCATTGCGGCGGCGTCGAGCTTGATCGCGGCGGCGGTGACGTTCTCCTCAAGGTATTTTCTGCGTTTGGTGCCGGGGATCGGCACGATGTCGATGCCGAAATCGCTGCCCTTGTGCAGCAGCCAGGCCAGCGCGACCTGGCCCGGCTTGACACCCTTGGCCGTGGCGATGTCGCGGACAATCCCGGCCGCCTGCACGTTGGCGTCGTAGTTGGCGCCCTGGTAGCGCGGGTCGCCGCGCCGGAAGTCGCCCTCCGGGTAGTCTTCGGCGCGCTTGACGTCGCCGGTGAGGAAGCCGCGGCCAAGCGGCGCGAACGGCACCAGGCCGATGCCGAGCTCACTGAGCAGCGGGATGATCTCCGGTTCCAGATTGCGTTCCCACAGCGAATATTCGCTCTGCACAGCCGACACCGGATGCACGGCATGCGCGCGGCGGATGTTGGCGGCGCCGGCCTCCGACAGGCCGAAGTAACGCACCTTGCCCTGGATAATCAGATCGCCAACAGCACCCGCCACATCCTCGATTGGCACCGCCGGGTCGACGCGGTGCTGGTAGAGCAGGTCGATATGGTCGGTGGCGAGCCGGCTGAGCGAGCCTTCGACCGCCTCGCGGATATGCTCGGGCCGGCTGTTGCGGTCGGTGCCGATTTGCTTGCCGTTTTCGATACGAAAGCCGAATTTTGTGGCGATCGTCACCTCGTCGCGCCGGCCCTTCAGGGCGCGGCCGAGCAGTTCCTCATTGGTGTGCGGGCCATAGACTTCTGCCGTGTCGAGGAAGGTGCAGCCGAGCTCGATGGCGCGATGCAGCGTGGCGATCGATTCCGCCTCGTCGGCCGGGCCGTAGGACTGGCTCATGCCCATGCAGCCGAGGCCGATCACCGATACCTGCAGCCCCTGGCTGCCCAGCTTGCGTGTGCTCAAGGTCATGGAAGAGATCTCCGGAAAAGCGTCAGGGTTCGTGCGTCAGGACGATATAGAGCGTTCGCTTAGTTTCCACAGTCGCCCGGCTGAGGGCTAATCGCACGATCGCGTGAGCCGAAGAGGATCACCGTCAGCCTTTCCTGGCAACCAGCAGCAAAGGCTCGCGCTCCGGCGTCGTCACCGAAAAGCCGGACGGGCCGACCGTGTCGAAGAAGCGGTGGAATATCTCGATGAAGACCCGCACGAAGAGCGGCTTTGCCGAACCGTACATGTCGGCGACGATCAGTGTCGGTGGCGGCAATTCGTCGAAGATCGGTTTTCGAACGATCTCGTCGCCATCGGCGGTGGCCCGGCCGATCGGCCGCATGTTGAGGATGGCCATGCCGAAGCCCGAGGCGACCGCCGAGCGGACCGTCTCGTAGGAGCGCGTGCGAAAGCGCACCTCCGGTCGTTTGGCCAGCACGTCAAACAAGGTCAGGAGATAGGTTGCGGTGTGCGGCAGATCGAGCAAGACCAGCGGCCGCTCCGCCAGTTCCGCCAACCAGATGCCGTCGCGCGCGGCGAGGGGATCATCGGCATTGAGCACGGCGTGCGCCGGCACCTTGCAGATCCGGGTGACGCTGTCGATGCCGATCGGCCCGATGTCGTAGAGAATGGCCAGGTCGATCTGGCCGGCGACAAGCCGTTCCTGAAGCTGGACCTGGTCGGCCTCGACCAGGTCGATCTCGACATCGCCGACGCTATCGAGATAGCCGCGCAGCATTTCCGGCATGAATAGCGCGCCGAATGGCTCGAAACAGCCGATGCGCAGGACTTTCGGCACGCGGCCGCTGAGATCGCCGATCGACCGGTTGAACTCGGTTTCCGCCGCCAGCATGACGCGGGCTGCTGCGACGAAGCGTTGGCCTGCCGGCGTGATGGAGACGCCGCGCGCCGGCCGCCTGTCGAAAATACGCGCCCCCATCTCGGCCTCGGCCAAGGTGATCGCCGCCAGGATGGAGGATTGCGAGATGTAGAGCGACTTGGAGGCCGCCAGCACGCTGCCGAGACGGGCGACCTCGCAGACATAGCGCAATTGCCGGACTGTCAGGTTCATAGAAAATCCAATTGTTGCATTTAATAGCGCATGTTACTCGCAATAATACATTTTGTGGAAATGCAGAAACCCG
The DNA here is from genome assembly GCF_004023115.1 of Mesorhizobium sp. M6A.T.Cr.TU.017.01.1.1. NCBI lineage: Bacteria > Pseudomonadati > Pseudomonadota > Alphaproteobacteria > Hyphomicrobiales > Phyllobacteriaceae > Mesorhizobium > Mesorhizobium sp. M6A.T.Cr.TU.017.01.1.1. Next base: position 16,446 of record NZ_RZTA01000122.1, on the reverse strand, counting down.
CCAGACTGCCTCTGCTGACAAGGCTGCCGAAAGAGTGGCCATGGAACGAGGGGTTCGAACTGCATGCCGAATGGGATATCTCCCATTGCCGACGCCGATGATCTGTGCCGCCTGAGCGCCGCGGAGCTTAACGTTGCCTATCGCGCTGGATCGCTATCGCCCGTCGAGGTGACGATGGCGGTGCTTGCTCGCGCCGAAGCGATCAATCCGCTTTTCAACGCCTTCACCATGATCGACCGCAAGGCTGCGATCGAGGCCGCCGGCGCCTCCGAAAAACGCTGGCGGGCAGGCGAGCCGCTGTCCGCCGCCGACGGCATACCCACGACGCTCAAGGACATCGTCTGGGTCGAGGGCTGGAGCGTTCGCTATGGCAGCAGGACCACGCCGGCTGCGCCTTGCGACAGGGATGCGCCCGCCGTTGCCCTGCTGCGCCGAGCGGGCGCTGTCTTCATTGGACAGACGACGACGCCCGAATTCGGCTGGAAGGCGATCACCGACAGCGGGCTTTGCGGCATCACGCGCAATCCCTGGAATGCCGAAAAGACGCCCGGCGGTTCTTCCGGCGGCGCGGCGGTGGCGGCCGCCACCGGAGCCGGCGTCTTCCACCTCGGCACCGATGGCGGCGGATCGATCCGTATCCCGGCCTCCTTCACCGGCATCGCCGGACTGAAGCCGACCTTCGGCCGCGTGCCGGCCTATCCGTCGAGCGCGTTCGGAACCGTCGCCCATATCGGGCCGATGGCGCGGACCGCGCAGGACCTTTCCGTCATGACGCAGGCGATGTCCGGTCGCGATCTCAGCGACTGGCAGCAAGGCGCGGGAACGCTGGCGCCGCTTGGCCGGATCGATGCGACGCTGCAAGGGGCCCGGGTCGGCTACTGGTCGAAGCCGCCATCCGGCGTGCTGGATGAAGAGATTGCCGCCGCCGTGTCCCACGCGCTGACGTATTTCAGCGCGTTTGGCGCGACGGTCGAGCCCATTGATCTCCCCGGCGGCGATCTGCTCGATCTTTTCCAATACCACTGGTTCACCGGCGCCGCCGCGCGTCTGGCGCTGATCCCTGAGAACGAACGGGCAGGGATCGATCCGGGCTTCCTGGAGATCGCCCGGGCCGGGGCGGCGTTCGACGCCAAGGCACTGGTCGCCGCACAGTTACAGCGCGGCGAATTCGGCGCCGCCATGGATCGGCTGCTCGACACCTATGACTTCATCGTTTCGCCGGGAACATCGATCCCGGCCTTCGACGTCGGGCTTGAAGTGCCTTCGGGCAGCGGCCTGTCGCGCTGGACCGAATGGGCAGCATTCAGCTATCCAATCAATCTCAGCCAGCAACCGGCCTGCGTCATCCCTTGCGGCATGACGGCGGCGGGCCTGCCGGTCGGCTTCCAGATCGTCGGTACGCGTGGCGACGATGCCCAAGTGCTTTCCGCGGCGGCCGACCTGGAAGCCGCCTTTCGGCCCCTGACGCAAGCGTTTCGCCTGAAGGATTTCGCCTAATCTATTTCGCATAAAGAACAGACCGTAACCGACGACAAAAAAAGGGGAATTTTGCCATGATCAACAGACGTGCAATGCTGCAAGGGGTGGCCGGCGCGGGAGCTGGTGCTGCTCTTCTTGCCGACATGAACAATGCGGCGATCGCCCAGGACGCCACCCCCATTCCGGTCGGCTCGGCCCTGCCGATGTCCGGTATCGCCGCCGCCGACGGCATCGAGTTCAAGAACGGCCTCGACCTCGCCGCCGAGGAGATCAATGCGGCGGGCGGCATTCTCGGCCGGCCTGTCGAGATCCACATCGAAGACACCAAGGAAATGGGCGCCGATCTGGTCAGCCAGTCGATGCAGCGCCTGATCGATCGTTTCACCGCCCCGGTCATCATCAACGGCTACAATCTCGGCACCAACATGATCGAGATGGACGTCGCCGCCGACAATGACGTCATCATGATGCACTACAACACGCTGATTTCGCACAATGAGAAGTTCAAGACCGACCCGGCCCGCTACTACAGTTCCTTCCAGGGCGATCCGCCGGAATTCTGGTATGGTCCCGGCTGCCTGAATTTTCTCAAGACGCTAGCCGCGGACGGCAAATGGAAGGCGCCGAACAAGAAGATCGCCATCATCCCGTCGGCCAATGAATATTCGATCGTCATCGCCAATGCGATCCGCGACAAGGCCGCCGAATATGGATTCGAGGTTAGCCTGTTCGAGACGGTTCCGTTCCCGACCAACCAGTGGGGTCCGACACTGGCGAAGCTCCGGCAGGATCCGCCGGCGGCGATCCTGGTCACGCATTTCTTGCCGCAGGACCTGGCGCAGTTCATGGTCCAGTTCCTCGCCGAGCCGATCAACAGCCTGATCTATATGCAGTACGGGCCGTCGTTGCCCGCGTTCCGCGAGATCGGGGGCGAGGCGGTCAACGGCGTTGTCTATTCGACAGTGATCGGCTGCCTGCCGGACGATTTCTCCAAATCGTTCCGCGAGAGTTACCGGGCGAAATTCGGTCCGAACTCCGCTTACATCACCGGATCGCAGACCTATGACGGCCTATGGATGTGGGCACTTGCGGCGGCAATCGCCGGCGGTCCGGGCGAGCCGTTCAACAAGGAGCAGACCACCAAGGTAGCCAATGCCATGAAACGCTTGGTCTATCGCGGGGTCAACGGCACCTACCGGGCCGATCCGGCGGGTCAGTCGGCGTTCTGCTACCCGACGCAGGTGGCGGATCCGTCGCTCGGCATGCCGCACCAGTTCCTGCAACATCAGGATTACAAGACCGATCCGAAACTGATCGCGCCGGTGCTCTATGCAACGGACAGCTTCATCCTGCCGCCATGGATCAAATGAACCGGAATGTAGAAATGAAACGAACGAAACCGGCGGGCCATGGCGCCCGACCGGTTGCCATCAGGTAAACAACAGTGCCAGGCAAACGAGATGACTGAGGCCGTGGGCCCGATGCTGGTTTGTGACGGCGTCGTCAAACGGTTTGGCTCGCTGGCCGCCGTCGACGGCGTGTCGATGGTGGTCAATCCGGGCGAGATCGTCGGCATTGGCGGGCCGAACGGCGCCGGCAAGACGACTTTTTTTGATGTCGTGACCGGGATCACGCCGGCCAGCGCCGGCCGCGTGCATTTCGGCGACACCGACATTTCAACTTTGGGAGCCGACCGCATCTGCCAGCTCGGCATGGCCCGGACCTTCCAGCTCAATGCCGCCTTCGATAGCTTGACGGTTCGCGAAAACATCGAGATCGCCGCCTATTTCGGCCGCCAGCGGCGCAGGCTGGCCGGCTTCCGCCTCGGCGAGGATGTCCGGCAGGCAACAATGGAGGCGCTGGATTTCGTCGGACTTGCGGGCAAGGCTGAAGAGACCGTGGCGCGGCTGCCGGTGCTCGACCGCAAGCTCCTGATGATCGCCGGTGCCATCGCCACCAAGCCGAAGATGCTGTTCCTCGACGAGCCGGTCGGCGGGCTCAACGTCGCCGAGATCGACCAGATCATGGCGATGGTGCTGAAATTGCGCGATCAGGGACTGACTATCGTGCTGATCGAGCATGTCATGCGCTTTCTCCTGGCGCTGTCCAGCCGCGTCATCATCATGCACCACGGCAAGGTGATCTTCGAGGGCAGGCCGGACAAGGTGGCCGAGGACCAGACCGTCGTCGAAACCTATCTGGGACAAGGCACGCAGAAGCGGCTGAAGAAATTCTTCGACGACCAGGCCGCAACGAGCCCGGTCGAGGGGGCGCAATGACGAGCGCAGCCGCCAAACCGCCGGTCCTGCAGCTCGACGCCATCGTCTCCGGCTATGACGGCCTTGAGGTGCTCAAGGGCATTTCGCTGACCGTCCGTGCCGGAGAATTCGTCACCGTCGTCGGCCCGAACGGCCATGGCAAATCGACGCTTCTCAAGACGATCTCCGGCCTCGTGCCGCTACGCGGCGGGCAGATCAGCATCGACGGCCAGCGCCTGTCCGGAAAGCCACACGAAACGGCGATGCTGGGCGTCGCCCACGTGCCGCAGGGCGACATGCTGTTTGCGCAGATGAGCGTGCTCGAAAACCTGCTGATGGGCGCCTATCTGGCGCCCGACAAGGCCGAGATCAAGCGCCGGCTGGACGAGGTCTACACGCTTTTGCCGAAGCTCGCCGACCGCCGCGACCAGGTCGCCTCGAGCCTGTCCGGCGGCGAACGGCGCATGGCCGGCATCGGCCGCGGCCTGATGATGGGCGGGCGCATCCTGTTGATCGACGAGCCGTCGCTCGGCCTGGCGCCGCTGATCATCGATCAGGTCTACGGCGTCATTGCCGAACTGAGCAAAGCCGGCCGGACGATCCTCCTCGTCGAGGAGAACCCGGCGCGGGTCGAGGACCTCGCCGACCGCCTGCATCTGCTCGACGACGGCGCTATTGTCTGGTCGGGCAAGCCCGCCGAACTGATGGCGCGAGACGAGCTCCTCGCAACCTACCTTGGAGGCTGACGCCATGACCGACGTTCTCATGGCCATTCTTGTCGCCGGCTTCACCTCCGGCGCGCTCTATGCCCTGGCGACGGTCGGGCTGTCGCTGGTCTGGGGCTCGATGGGCATGCTCAACATGGCCCATGCGGCGATGCTGACGCTTGGCGGCTATGTCGCCTTCACGGTGATCACCTCGCTCGGCCTGCCGATCGCTATCGGCTTTGCCGGCGCCATCCTTGTGGGGGCCGCGGCCGGTGCGATCCTTTATTTTGCGATCGTGCGCAATCTGTTGAAGAACGACAAGTCGACGTTCGAAGCCAACGTCATGATCGCCACGGTCGGCATCGGCATTGCGCTGGAGAATGCGATCCTGCTGACCTATGGTGGACAGCCGCTGAAGCAGCCGGTCTCGATCGCCGGCGCCTTTCGCCTCGGGCCGCTGACGCTGCCCTGGCAGAACCTTTTGATCATCGCGGTCGTCGTCGTCATGATGGTGGTGGTCTCGCTGGCGCTCGGCCGCACGCGGATGGGTCGTGCAATCCGGGCGACGGCGCAGAACCGCGATGCGGCCCAGCTCATGGGCGTCGCCGTCAACCGCGTCTATCTGCAGGTGCTGATGCTGTCCGGCGCGCTCGCCGGCATCTGCGGCGTCATGGTCTCGTCGATGACGCAATTGTCACCGCCGCTCGGCAACGATCCGATGCTGAAAGCCTTCATCATGTGCGTCGTCGCCGGCCTCGGCAATCTGCCGGGCGCGGTCGCCGCCGCGCTTGGCCTGGCGCTGCTCGAATCCTTCGTCCAGTACGCGCTTGGCGCCCGCTGGGGCTTTCCGTCGCTGCTGTTCGTGGTCATTGCCGTGCTGATCTGGCGACCGTCCGGCCTCTTCGGCCGCGCCGAAATCCGGCGCATGTGAGGGCATCATGACAGACACCAGATCCATGTCGCGCATGTCCCGCTCAGCCAGGACCGATCTTGCCATCAGCCTGGTGCTGATCGCTGCGGCGGTTGCGCTGCCCTTCATGATCGACAGCCGCTACATCCTCGGCCAGATCGTGCTGGCGCTGTTTTATGCAACGATCGCATCGCAGTGGAATCTTTTGTTCGGCTTCTCCGGCATCTTCTCGCTGGCCCAAATGGCGATCTTTGCCTTCGGCGGCTACGCGACCGCGATGCTCTGCTTCTATTTCGGCTGGAACGTCTGGGCGGCCCTTGTGCCCGGCGCGCTCGGCGCCGTGCTGTTCTCGCTCGTCGTTGGCCTGGCCTGCCTGCGGCTGACTGGCGTCTATGTGGCGCTGCTGACCCTAGCGATTGCCCAGACGATGTATCTGCTGATCGTCACCGACACCGAGTGCTTCGTCATGGTTGGCTCGGTCTGCCGCCAGTTCACCGGCGGCGCCGTCGGCTTTGCCCGGTTCGGCGATCTTGGCACCAGGGCCTTGCTGAGAGCGCAGTGGCTGGTCGGCAACTATGCGATCATCGCGGTGCTGTTCGGCATCACCATGGTCTTCACTTACGCGATCGTCAAAAGCCCGATCGGGCTTGCCTTCCGGGCGCTCAAGGACAATCCGGGCTATGCGGTGGCGCGTGGCGTCAACCGGTTCCAGGCGCAGCTTCTCGTCTTCGGGATTTCTGCCTTCTTCACCGGGCTTGCCGGCGGTTTCTATGCCGCGCATTTCCAGGCGATCGGCCCCGGCGTGCTGTCGATGTCGCAGCTGATGTTCATCATCGCCATCGTCGTGGTCGGCGGTGTCGGCACGTTCTGGGGACCGCTTGTCGGCACCGTGGTGCTGGTCCTGGCCGACGAGCTGATGCGCGAGAGCGGCGAGTTCCGCACGCTCGGCCTCGGCCTGATCATCGCCCTGTCGGTGGTGCTGATGCCGAAGGGGCTGGTCGGCCGCTTTGGCGATCTGGTCCGCTGGCTGACGCGCAAGCGCAGCGGCCCAACGAACAGCAAGCCAGTAGTGAGCAACATTGTGCAAAGCCCGGCTGCGGCCGGAAAGTGAGAGACCGACGATGTTCGACACGATCATAGTGGGTGCCGGCTCGGCCGGCTGCGTGCTGGCAAACCGGCTCAGCGCCGATCCTGGCCGCAAGGTGCTACTGCTGGAGGCGGGACGCGAAGCGCCGCTCGCCTCGGACGTGCCGTCGGACTGGCCGACCATGTTCAACACCGCCGTCGATTGGGGCTATTACACAGAGGCGCAGGTCGGCTGCCGCGGCAGGCGGGTGTTCTGGCCGCGCGGCAAGATGATCGGCGGTTCCGGCGCGCTGAACGCGATGATCTATATTCGCGGCCTGCCGTCCGACTATGATGGCTGGGCCGCCATGGGCTGCCCCGGCTGGGCCTGGGAAGACGTGCTGCCGGTGTTCAAGGCCAGCGAAAGCAATGCCGAGCTTGGCAATGATCCGCTGCATGGCGCCAACGGGCCGCTGCATATCGGCAATGTCGGGCATGTCGATCCCAACGAGCTCGCCTGGATCGAGGCCTGCAAGGCCGCCGGCTACCAGCACAATCGCGATTTCAACGGCGTCGAGCAGGAAGGCGTCGGCCTCTTCCAGTTCACCATCAAGGACGGCGAACGCTGGGGCACAGGCAAAGCCTATCTGCGCCCGGCGCGGCAACGTCCCAACCTCACGGTGAAAACCGGGGTGCTGGCGACGGGCCTGATCGTCGAGAAGGGCCGGGCCAAAGGCATCCGCTATCTGGTCAACGGCGTGCCGGAGACTGCTTTTGCCGACAGCGAGGTGGTGCTGTCGTCGGGCTCGATCGGCAGCTGCCAGCTGATGCTGCTTTCCGGCATCGGCCCGGCCGACGAACTCAGGAGCGTCGGCGTCGATCCCGTCCACGATCTGCCGGGCGTCGGCAAGGATCTGCAGGACCATATCAACATTCCGATCACCTTCTACACCAAGGACAAGATCGGCGTCGGCGCCTGGACCGACGAGACGCTGCAGCGCGATTTTGCGGAGTGGCAGACATCGCGCAGCGGCCCGCGCTCCTCACCCTGGGTGGCGGCCGGCGGCTTCGTCAGGAGCCGACCGGATGTCGAACCGGACCTGCAGCTTTATGGCGCCATCAGCCCGCATCGCGACTATGTGCGGTTCCTGTCGTCGAAGCCCGGCATCACGCTGCACACCACGCTGCAGCGGCCTGACAGCCGCGGCGAGATCCGCCTGCGCTCGGCCAATCCCATCGAATATCCGGCGATCGACCCGCGTTACTTCGTCAGCGACGAGGACGGCTCGGATATCGCCACGCTGGTCGAAGGCATCCGCATCAGCCGCCGGATCGCGGCGCAGTCGCCGCTCAAAGAAATGCTGGTCGGCGAAATCACGCCCAGCGCCGAATGCGAAAGCGATGCCGAGATCGCTGAGTACATTCGCGGCCACTGCACGACGCTCTATCATCCGACCAGCACCTGCCGGATGGGCGCCGATAAAATGGCTGTCGTCGACCCAGCGTCGATGAAGGTGCACGGGCTGGAAGGGCTTTGCATCGCCGACGCATCGGTCTTTCCAAAAATGGTCTCGGGCAACACCAACGCGCCGACGATCATGATCGCCGAACGCGCCGCATCGATGATCCTGGCAGGGTAGGAGGCGATACATGACGACCGGTTGGAATTTCCACGAACTCTATCTCTGGCACGAGACCGGCAATGCGGCGCTGTTCTTTCAGCCGAGCCTGACCATTGAGCCGGGCGAACATGCTGAGAATGCCGCGACCAAACGCCGGTTCCGCAACCTGATGGAGGTTTCAGGCCTCACCGAAAGACTGTCGAAGATCGCCTCGGTCGCGGTAAGCGAGGACGATCTCGCCCTGTTTCACGATCGCGACTACATCCGCCGCATCAAGACGCTCAGCGACGAACGCGGCGGCGATGCGAGCTATCTTACCCCTTTTGGCCATGGCAGTTACGAGATCGCCTGCCTGGCGGCTGGCGGCACCGCTGCGGTGATGGATGCGGTGCTGAGCGGCGATATCGACAATGGCTACGCGCTGGTGCGGCCGCCCGGTCATCATGCCGAGCGCGCGCAAGGCCTGGGCTTTTGCCTGTTCGGCAATGTTCCGGTCGCCATCCTGAAGAACCGGGCCAAACACGGCTTTGAGCGGGTAGCCACCGTCGACTGGGACGTCCATCACGGCAACGGCACCCAGGCGGCATTCTATGGGGACCCGTCGGTGCTGACGATCTCAATCCACCAGGACGGGCTCTATCCGCCCGACAGCGGGTTCCACAATGAACGCGGCGGCGGCAGGGGCGAAGGCTACAATATCAACGTGCCGCTGCCGGCCGGATGTGGTCACGGCGCCTACATGTCGGTATTCGAACGCATCGTGCTGCCGGCGCTCACTCGTTACAAGCCTGACTTGATCGTCGTGCCATCGGGCTTCGATGCATCGGCGGCCGATCCGCTGGGGCGCATGATGCTGCATAGCGGCAGCTACCGCGAGATGACGCGGCTGCTGATGCAAGCGGCGGACGATCTCTGCGGCGGGCGGCTGATGATGTCACATGAAGGCGGCTATTCGGCTTCCTACGTGCCCTATTGCGGCCTGGCGGTGATGGAGCAATTGTCCGGCATCAGGACTGATATCGATGATCCTTTCCTGCCGGTCTTCGAAGGCTACGCCGGCCAGCCCCTGCAGCCGCATCAGGCGGCCGTCATAGCCAGGGCGGAGGAATTGGTGGGCGGTATCGGATAGTGGATGTGAGTAGTGCCGGGTGGCTCTCGCCCCGGCGCAGCTTGCCCAATGTCATGCGGCAGCGGCTTCGAAAGCTGACTCTCCCAGGCTGGCTGGGCGAAAAGGTGGCCTGATCATCCCAAATTGACACGACAGCCGGTCTCGGCCATCCTTATACCAGCCGTGTTTTTCCTGCGGCAGCGTGTGTGAGCGAGTTATGGCCAGTTCCGTCACCAGCCAGAAATCCAAGCGCGCCGCGGTGCGCAAGGCTCTCGACCGCCACAAGGTCTACATCACCGCACAGAGCTTTTCCGCCGGCGCCTACAAGGCGCGTGTCCTCGTTGACGGCGAGGCCTACTGGGTCGACGAATTCCGGCTGAGCCAGCTTCAGCAGGGTCTGTCGCCGGCCGAGCTCGAATTGACGCCGGCCACCGACGATTGAGCTGTGTGAGGCACGACATCGGCCCGCCACATGCTGACAAAATGATTCATGTGATGTGGGTCAAGCCGTTGTTTTTACGCGGCCGACGCATCCCGCTTGGCATGCGGATATGACGTCGAAACTCAAGGCCTATCGCGCCAAGCGCGAATTCAGCAAGACGCCGGAGCCCGCCGGCGGACTGGTTGCCGGAGAAGGCAACCGCTTCGTCGTCCACAAGCATCACGCTACCGCCGACCACTATGATTTACGTTTGCAGGTCGGGGATGTGCTGAAGAGCTGGGCGGTGCCTCGCGGCCCGTCGCTCAATCCCGCTGACAAAAGGCTGGCGGTCGAGACCGAGGACCATCCGCTCGAATATATCGACTTCGAAGGCGTTATTCCCGAGGGCGAATATGGCGGCGGGCCGATGATCGTCTGGGACACCGGCGTCTGGGCGCCGATGGACGACGTCGAAAAGAGTTTGCGCACCGGTTCCTTCAAGTTCCGACTGGCCGGCGAGAAGCTGAATGGCGGTTGGATGCTAGCGCGGCTGAAACCGAAGCCTAGCGAGGATGAGGGCAAAAAGAACTGGCTGCTGTTCAAGGAGCGCGACCTCGCCGCCGACGCCAAGCTCGACATACTGGAAGCCCGGCCGGAAAGCGTCAAATCGGGACGGCGCATCGAGGAGCTGGTGGCAACGCCGAAGCCTGCCGCAAGGCCTGCGAAACCGGTCGTGCTGAAGCCCGGCGCTTTGCCGGGCGCCGTCAAGGCGCCGGCGCCCGCCCGCATCGAGCCACAGCTGGCGACGCAGGTTCCGAAGCCTCCGGGCAGTGAACACCCCGCGGAAAAAACGCGCGAAGTCTGGCTGCACGAGATCAAGTTCGACGGCTACCGCACCATGGCGCATCTGGCTAAGGGTGAGGTGCGGCTGATCACCCGCGCCGGCATCGATTGGACCAAGCGCTATGGCGACCTGCCGCATGCCTTCGCCAGGCTGCCCTGTCGCGAGGCTGTTATCGACGGTGAGATCGTCGTGGTCGACGCCAAGGGCATCAGCCGCTTTGCCCTTTTGCAGGACGCGCTGGCCGAAGGCGCCGGCAACAAGCTCCACTTCTATGCCTTCGACCTTTTGTACCTCGACGGATGGGACCTGAGAAAAGCGCCGCTCGGCCGGCGCAAGGCGTTGCTGTCGCAGTTGCTGTCCGGCCTCGGTGCCAACTCCGCCATCCAGTTCAGCGATCATGTCGAAGGCGACGGGCAGGGGCTCTATGACCAGGCCTCCGAACTGGGGCTGGAAGGCGTCGTCTCGAAACGCGCCACGGCAACCTACCAGAGCGGCCGCACCAAGACCTGGACCAAGACCAAGGCGCTCAAAACCGGCGACTTCGTCATCGCCGGCTACACCACCTCCGACGCGGCCGAGGGGCTGGCGGCGCTCGGCATGGCCGAATTCGAGGACGGCGAATTGCATTATCGCGGCAAGGTCGGCACCGGCTTCGATGCCGCGACAGCAGGCGAATTGTTGGCCCGGCTGGAGCCGCTGCGCACCGGTGCGTCGGCGCCCGAAGGGGTTCCGCGCGAGATCATGCGCGAGATGAAATGGGTGCGGCCGCTGCTGTCGGCCCGCATCCACTATGCCAACCGCACGGCAGACAATGCGCTGCGCCATGCCGTGTTCCGCGGGCTCAGGGATGTCGGCCTGTCGACGCCGGTGTCGGCCAAGCGCAAGCGGCTGATCGCCGAGGCCGACCTTGCAACGATCTGGGTGACCAACCCGACGCGGCGGCTGTTCGGCAAGACCGGACCGACCAAGCTCGATATCGCCGTCTACTACGCGCTGGTCGGCGACTTCATGCTGCCGCATATTCTCGGCCGCCCGGTGTCGCTGGTGCGCTGCCCGACCGGCAAGCCGCAGGACTGTTTCTTCCAGCGCCATGCCTTCACCGGCATGCCGCCTTCGGTCGTCACATTCGAGGCGACCAATTCCGAGGGCGAGACCAAGTCCTATCTGTCGGTCGAGGGCGCCAAGGGCTATCTGGCGCTGGCGCAGTTCGGCGTCGTCGAGTTCCACACCTGGGGCACCCACCGCACGCGGCTCGACAAGCCCGACCTGATCGTTTTCGACCTCGACCCGGGCGAAGGCATCGCCTGGCGCGAGGTGGTCGAGGCGGCGGTGCATATCAAGGGCGAGCTTGAAGTGATGGGACTGGTGCCGTTTGCCAAAACTTCGGGCGGCAAGGGCATCCACATATCAGTGCCGGTGACGCAGAAACAGAACTGGAAGAAGCTGCACCAGGCGACCAGCGCCATTTCCTCGGCATTGGCCGCCACCGCGCCCGACACCTTCACCACCACCATGGGCAAGGACAACCGCAAGCGGCGCATATTCATCGACTATCACCGCAATGCGCGCGGCCACACCTCGGCGGCACCTTACTCGCTGCGCGCCCGCACAAACCTGCCGGCCTCGACGCCGGTGAGCTGGTCCGATCTGGAATCCATCGACGCTCCGGAAGATTTGAATTATTCTTCGCTGCCGGGCCTTCTGGCCACCTCCGGCGACCCCTGGGCCGACATGGAAGATTTCGCTAGGGATTTGCCGGTATTGTAGGTGGGATGTAGGTTTTGCGCAGCGCCGTTCGTCCTCCGGACGAAGCGCTGCAAACAGTTCGACAGTGCACGGCCGCGTAGGAGAGTCTCATGGCGCCCAGGGCAAGTTGGAAAGGTTACCTCAAGCTCAGCCTCGTCAGCTGTCCGGTCCGGCTTTATCCGGCGACGAGTGCCAGCGAACGCATCAGCTTCAACCAGTTGCACAAGGAAACGCATAATCGCATCAACATGAAGCCGGTCGATCCCGAGCTCGGGCTGGTCGAGCGCTCGGACCTGGTCAAGGGCTACGAGTACGAGGACAAGCAATACATCATCATCGATGATACCGACCTCGACGCGGTGCGCATCGAATCCAATCATACGATGAACATCGAGGCCTTTGTCGACGAGGGCGAGGTCGACGTGATCTATCAGGACGCGCCCTACTATCTGGCGCCCGACGGCGCCATGGCCGAGGAAACCTTCGCGGTGCTGCGCGAAGCCATGCGCAAATCCGGCAAGCTGGCGATCGCCCGCCTGGTGCTGTCCAGCCGCGAGCGCGTGGTGACGATCGGCGCACGCGAGAATGGCATGTTCGTCTGTACCTTGAGGAACCCGAATGAAGTGCGCGGCACGGCTGAATATTTCGGCAACATCCCGGCCGGCAAGCCCGACCCGGAAATGCTGCAGCTCGCCGAAGCGCTGATCAAGCAGAAGGAAACCACCTTCGACCCGAAGAATTACGAGGATCGCTACGAGATCGCGCTGATGGCGATGATCCGCGAGAAGCTCAAGGGCCACAAGCCGATCATTGCGGCCGCCCCCGAGCGCGGCAATGTCATCAACCTGATGGATGCGCTGAAGGCCAGCCTGTCGCAATCGGCCAAGCCGCCGGCCAAGAGCAAGAGCAAGGCCGATGAAGGGGCGAAACCGGCGGCTAAGGGCAAGGCCGCCGCGGCCAAGGAAAACCCGCTCAAGGCCAACCTTCTCAAAGCAGTCGGCAAGAGCAAGGCGTGACGGCTCTCGCCGGCACCGTCTTCGGCAGCATCGGCGCGCTGGCGGCGTTTCCGCTTCGGCTTGCGGCGCGCGAGGTCGAGCGCCAGCAGGGCCAGTTGCGGCGCGGCGTCACCAGGCGCACCAGCCATGTCGTGTTCGGCCGCATTTATCTCGCCAAGGCCGGGGATGCCGAGATCGAGCGCCGCGTCGCCGCCGAGCGCGCGGCCGGTCGTAAGCTGGTCAGCGAGAACGGCTTTTTGCGCCTCCTCGGGCTGATCAAGGCGCCGGAGTCCTCGGCCCTGTCGCGGCAGTCGCTTCTCGATCAGTCACGGCTGGCCGCATCCGACCTTGACCTGTTGTCGCTTTTCGACGCCTTCGAGCATGATGGCGAACCCTATTCGTTTCGCGACCTGATCCTCGCCCGCAAATATGCCGGGCTGGTTGCTGGCGGCGCTTCGTGGGGGGCGATCGCGCGCTCCGTGCACCGCTCCGGCCCGGTCGCCTCGCTCACCGCCAAGTCACTCAATGTCGGCTCGCAGCATGGGCGCGCAGACGCGATCTATCTCGAGGGCGGCCAGAGTGAACTGGACGGCCAATTGCTGTTCGATCTGGGGTCGCCGGATGACGACACGCTGGAAGAATTGTTCGCCGACGCCGAAGCGGCGGAAGAGGCTGAACACCACGAGCAGGCGGCGGCACTCTACCAGCGCTGCCTAGCCATCGACCCGAGCGATGCGATTGCCGCCTTCAACCGCGCCAACTGCCTGCGCGCCGTTGGACGCGCAGCCGAGGCGGCGCATGACTATGCCCGCGCCATCAAATGTGATCCCGGTTTTGTCGAGGCATGGTTCAATTTGGCCGGGCTGATGAGCGACCAAAGCCGCGAGGCCTCCGCGCGCCGGCATCTGCAAAAGGCGATCGCGCTCGATGCCAATTATGCCGATGCGGTGTTTAATCTTGCCCGGCTGGAGTTCGACGCCGGCAACCTTGCCGAGGCACGGCGGAACTGGTCGCGCTACCTCGAGCTCGACGCCAGCTCCGAATGGGCACGCATGGCGGCCAAGGGGATACAGTTCGTCGATTTGCAGCTGGCGCAGAAATCGGCGGGGTGAGGCGATGGCGCTCCCCTCTCCCCTTGTGGGAGAAGGTGGATCGGCGCATTGGCGCCGAGACGGATGAGGGGTGCTGGAAGAAATGAGACGTTGGTATTCCGTCCAACACCCCTCATCCGACCGAGCTTCGCTCGGCCACCTTCTCCCACAAGGGGAGAAGGGGTCGTCAACGTTGGAGTTCCAATGACCACCTTCCTCTTCGACGGCCCCGACACCGCCCCCGTCACCATCCTGCTCGCCCACGGCGCCGGGGCGCCGATGGACTCGGCCTCGATGACCGCCACGGCCAAAGCGTTGGCCGAGGCCGGCTTCCGCGTCGCGCGCTTTGAATTCCACTACATGGCGGCCCGCCGCTACGGCCACCGCAAGCCGCCGCCGCGCGCCGAGACGGTGAACCCGGAATACATCAAGGCGATCGCCGACCTCAGGGCGAAGGGCGTGAAGGGGGCGCTCATCATCGGCGGCAAGTCGATGGGCGGACGCGTCGCCTCGATGATCGCCGACGAAACGTTCGCCGAAGGCAAGATCGCCGGGCTGCTCTGCCTGGGCTACCCTTTCCATCCGCCGGCCAAGCCGACGCAGTTGCGGACAAAACATCTCGCAGGGCTGAAGACGCCAACACTAATCTGCCAAGGCACACGCGACGAGTTCGGAACGCCGGACGAGGTCGCGACCTACGATCTTTCCGACCGCATCGAGATGCTGTGGCTGGAAGACGGCGACCACGATCTCAAGCCGCGCAAGAGCATCTCCGGCTTCTCCACTGCCGATCATCTGAAGACCGTGGCCGATGCGGTGAAGGCGTGGATCGAGCGCATCGTGCGCTGAAGCAGGCTGATGAAGATCGCCACCTTCAACATCAACAACATCAACAGCCGGCTGCAAAACCTGCTGGCCTGGCTGGCTGTCGCCGAACCGGACATCGTCTGCCTGCAGGAGCTCAAGGCGAGGCAGACGCAGTTTCCGCGCACCGCGCTCGCGGATGCCGGCTATGGCGCGGTGTGGGTGGGGCAGCCGACCTGGAACGGCGTCGCCATACTGGCGCGTGGTTCAGAACCCGTTCTGACCCGCGAGGCGCTGCCCGGCGACGAGGCGGACCACCAGGCCCGCTACATCGAGGCGGCGGTCAACGGCATCGTTATCGCCTGCCTCTATGCGCCAAACGGCAACCCGCAGCCCGGTCCGAAATTCCAGTACAAGCTCGCCTGGCACGAGCGCCTGAACGCGCATGCCGCGGAATTGTTCGACACCGGGCTGCCGGTGGTGCTGGCCGGCGACTACAATGTCGTGCCCGAGCCGCGCGACATCTACCCGACCCGCTCCTATGACGACAACGCGCTGGTGCAGCCGGAAAGCCGCGCCGCGTTCGCGGCGCTGCTCGACCAGGGCTGGTTAGATGCGTTGCGCAAGAAGCACCCCAGCGACACGCTCTACACATTCTGGGATTACCGCCGCAACCGCTGGCCGCGCAATGCCGGCATGCGCCTCGACCACATCCTGCTGTCGAAGAAGCTGGCGCGTCGGCTGACCGGGGCAGAGATCGACCGCGACGTGCGCGGCGAGACCGGCGCCAGCGACCACGCGCCGGTGTGGGTGGAGTTGCGGTGAGGGGGGAGAGCCAATCTCCCTGTGGGGGAGATTGGCTACTATCAGAAGGACATCGACAAGCCCGGCGCTGACCGGCATCATTGCGGGCGAAGCGGATAGCGGCCCGAGGGGAGCCCGATGAACAGGTTTGTCGACAGGCTGCTTGCGGTGCTGCTGCTGGCGATCGGCTTGCTCTGTTTCACACGTGTGTATTTCGCGCTGGGCGGCGAGGGCGCCGGCGAAGGCTTCGCGTCCGTGCGCCTGGCTTTGGTCGGGGCGGCGGGCGTTTGCTCAGCCCTTGCAGCCCTGCTGTTCTGGGCCGGCCTGTTGCCGGGCCGATCGACGCAAGATCCGAAGGTGCCGCTGTTCGGCAGGGGTGCCGAAACGCAACCCGCCGGACGATCACGCCTGCGGAAGATCTTCGTCGTCATTCCGTTCCTTGCCGTACTCGCTTTGGTGGCCGACCAACTCGGCCCCTGGTTGCGACAGCCACAGGACGCCGGCAAAAGCCTGACCGCCGAGCAACCCGCGCCGAACACGCCGAAGGGCGAAGACGTCGCCAGCGCGGAACCGGTACAGCCGCCGGCTCCTG
>NZ_RZTA01000121.1:0-20016 GCF_004023115.1 Mesorhizobium sp. M6A.T.Cr.TU.017.01.1.1 | reverse complement strand
GCTTGGCGCCTTCCGGCTTGCGCTCGCCGGCAAAGGCCGGCTTGTCGCCGAAGCGCTTCTTGCCGTTGTTCTGGCCGCCTGGCCGCCTGCCGTCGCGACGACCATTGCGGTCGTTGGCCGGCTCGAAATGGCGCTCGTTCTTTTCGGCGGGATTGCGCTGCGGATCGGGGCTGCCGAGATGGTCGGCAACGATCGGCAGCTTGGTGCGGATGATGCGCTCGACCTGGCGCAGCTTGCTGTTCTCGGAGGGATCGCAAAGCGTGATGGCGATGCCGTCCATGCCGTTACGGCCGGTACGGCCGATGCGGTGGACATAGCTCTCCGCCTCGTCCGGCAGGTCGAAATTCACCACGTGGCTGATGCCGGGCACGTCGATGCCGCGCGCCGCGATATCGGTCGCCACAAGAATGCGCACCGAACCCTCGCGGAAATCGTTCAGCGCCTTCTGGCGGGCGTTCTGCGACTTGTTGCCGTGGATGACGGCGGCCTTGAAGCCGTCGCGCTCAAGGTCCTTGGTCACCCTGTCGGCGCCATGCTTGGTGCGCGAAAAGATGATGACGGACTTCATTGCCTCGTCGGCGAGCATCGTCGACAGCACCTGGCGCTTCTGCTTGGTGCGGGCGAAGACAACACCCTGCACGATCTCGGCTGCTGCGGTGCTGTGAGGCGCCACCTCGACGCGGATCGGGTTCTTCAGCAGGCCTTTCGCCAGTTCGGCGATTTCGGCCGGCATGGTCGCCGAGAACAGCACCGTCTGACGGTCCGGCGCGGTCGCCCTGGCGATGCGCTTGACGTCGTTGATGAAGCCCATGTCGAGCATGCGGTCGCCTTCGTCCAGCACCAGCCATTTGGTGTCGGCAAGCACAAGATCGCCCTCACGCACCAGGTCGGTCAGCCGGCCGGGCGTGGCAATCAAAATGTCGACGCCGGGAGCAATCTTCTTCACCTGGCTGAAGCGCGAGACGCCGCCAAGCACGAGTGCTGTCGAGACATGCGCGCCCTTGGCGAGCAGCTTGATCATCTCTTCGATCTGCACGGCAAGCTCACGCGTCGGCGCCAGGATCAGCGCGCGAGCGGTCTTCGGCCGGCGCTTGGTGCCGAGCGCGATGATCTTCGACAGGATCGGCAGCGCGAACGCCGCGGTCTTGCCCGAACCGGTCTGGGCGATGCCAAAAATGTCACGGCCTTCCAGCTGCGGCGGGATCGCCTGGGCCTGGATCGGCTTCGGCTCGGTGAAGCCGGCGCCATGGGTGGCCTTGAGCAGCGCGCCGGTGATTCCAAGTGCTGCGAAACCCGAAAGTTCCCCAGTGTTCGTACCGGTCAAATTGTTTTCACCGGTCAAAGTGTTTTCGTTGGTCAAAGTATTCTTCTTTCACGCGGCTCGTGGCCGCAAACATCGATGGCGGCAGGGCGCAACCTGCCGTCGAAAAAACTGTCATGAAACGACAAGGCGGCGGACACTATCGTCCGCACGGCTGCGCTGTCGTGCCCGCAGGCATCATGCCACGGGGCTTTTTCGCCGCCTTGCCGATATGTCGGAAAGAGGGAAAACAGACGCAACCAGTCTCATTCGTCGAGAAGGCCGGATACTCCCGGCCCAAGCGCCTATGTCGCCGCATATGGCCCAGTTCGCCGCGGAATGCAAGGGGCGCCATGTTGCGGCGCAGCAAATCGACGGCAAAAGCCGCGCTTGCGCTCCCCTGCCTGCATGATTACCACAAATCAGCTTCCGTATTGGGGATCGACCGATGAAGGACGTGCTGAAGGAACTCGAGCGCCGCCGCGACATGGCACGCATGGGCGGCGGTCAGGCCCGGATCGACGCACAGCACAAGAAGGGCAAGCTCACCGCGCGAGAACGCATCGACGTCTTTCTCGACGAGGGCTCGTTCGAGGAGTTCGACATGTATGTCGAGCATCGCTCGACCGATTTCGGCATGGAGAAGACCAAGATCGCCGGCGACGGCGTCGTCACCGGCTGGGGTACCGTCAACGGCCGCCCGGTCTATGTCTTCGCCAAGGATTTTACCGTGTTCGGCGGCTCGCTGTCCGAGGCCCACGCCGAAAAGGTGGTCAAGGTGCAGGAGATGGCGCTGCGCAACCGCGCACCGATCATCGGCCTCTACGACGCCGGCGGCGCCCGCATCCAGGAAGGCGTGGCAGCACTTGGCGGCTATGCCGAGATCTTCCAGCGCAATGTGCTCGCCTCCGGCGTCATCCCGCAGATTTCGCTGATCATGGGCCCTTGCGCCGGCGGCGACGTTTATTCGCCGGCCATGACCGATTTCATCTTCATGGTTCGCGACACCTCCTACATGTTCGTCACCGGGCCGGACGTGGTGAAGACCGTCACCAACGAGACAGTCACCGCCGAGAGCCTCGGCGGCGCCTCCGTCCACACGACGAAGTCCTCGATCGCCGATGGCGCCTATGACAATGACGTCGAGGCGTTGCTGCAGATGCGCCGGCTGGTCGATCTGCTGCCGGCCTCCAACACGGCTGATATCCCCGAGATCGAATGCTATCAGTCGGTCACCGATCACGATCTGTCGCTCGACCGGCTGATCCCCGACAACGCCAATAAACCCTACGACATCAAGGAGTTGATCCTTAAAGTTGCCGACGAGGGTGATTTCTTCGAGATCCAGCAGAGTTTTGCAAAAAACATCGTCACCGGTTTCGGGCGCGTCGAAGGCCGCACGGTCGGCTTCGTCGCCAACCAGCCGATGGTGCTGGCGGGCGTGCTCGACTCGGACGCCAGCCGCAAGGCGGCGCGGTTCGTTCGCTTCTGCGACTGTTTCTCGATTCCGATCGTCACCTTAGTCGACGTTCCGGGCTTTCTGCCCGGCACCGCGCAGGAATATGGCGGGCTGATCAAGCATGGCGCCAAGCTTTTGTTCGCCTATGCCGAGGCGACCGTTCCGAAGATCACCGTCATCACCCGAAAGGCCTATGGCGGTGCGTATGACGTGATGGCGTCAAAGCATCTGCGCGGCGACATGAACTATGCCTGGCCGACGGCGCAGATCGCAGTGATGGGCGCCAGAGGCGCCGTTGAGATCATCTATCGCAAGGACATCGGCGATGCGGAGAAGATCGCAGCGCATACAAAGGCTTACGAGGATCGCTTCCTGTCGCCCTTCGTCGCCGCCGAGCGCGGCTACGTCGATGAGGTGATCATGCCACATTCGACCCGTCGTCGCATCGCGCGCGCGCTCCGCATGCTGCGCAACAAGGATATGCAGAACCCTTGGAAGAAGCACGACAACATTCCGCTGTGACGGCGCTGACAGCGCGAAAGCGGCCACAGCAAAAGCTCACTCCGCTTCCGCCGCGCCAAATCCTGCTCCCATGGTGGCACGGACAGCGCCCGCCCAAGGTGTCGCGTGGTTGTCGATGCGCATCTGAAAAATGAAATAGGTCGGCGAGCAGAAGCCGATACCTTTCACCTTACCGATACCAGGCGTGTCTGGTGGCAGCGACTGGCACATATAGTCCTCGCGGCAGAAATGATCGGCCGAGCAAGCCGGCCGGTTGCCGCGATTGACCGCGCCGCCGAGGCACTGGTCGAAATTGTTGGTCGCCACGCAAGTGTCGAATTTCTTGCCGCCGACCAGCCCGCAGATCTCGTTCGGCATCGGCTTGCCCGGCTTGAAGCCGGCAAAGGCACGATCCTTGTCGTCGCAGCCGCGATAGGCGATGCCGGCCGGCACGCCGATCTTCGGCGGCCGGCACGTGTAGGCGGTGCGCGAAATGTCGGTCGCGAAGGCCGCAAACTGGCCTGATATGCTGTAGCGGTCGTTGAAAGGCTGCGTGCCGTTGCTGGCGATCGAGCCGGTCAGGCACGGGTGGCCGGCAAACATCTTGTCGCTGTCCTTAGGCAACAGGCATTGCGCCAGTTTGGTCCGCGCGCCCGACGCAGTCGCCAGCGGCGTGCAGACAGTGCCGCCGCCGCATTGCCAAGTCGTGCCGAAACGGGCCGCATCCTCCGGCATCAGGCACGGCATCGCCATTGCGGCCGGCGCATAGGCGACCTCGCCGGCGTCCTTCCATGCCGCCGGCGGCGCGAAGGACAATGGGCGGAAGCGGTTCGGCTCCTTGCCTTCTGCCGTCGCGCGCAGCCAGGCCTCGCGCCGCGGCATCTCGGCATTAAGATGCGGAGAGATGCCGACCTCGATGCGGTTCAGCGGCGACGTGGTCTTGTCGTCGAGACCGATGAAATGGAAACCGGCGGTCGAACCCGCCTGGTGGCACCCCTGACAGGCGCCATTATCCAGCCGCTCGACCAGCGCTTCCGGCGTGCGCACCAGCTTCAAGGCGGAATAATCGAGCCCGACAAAATCCGCAGGCTGGAACAGCGGCGTGAACGGGTGATTGGCCTGCCTCGCGCTGCCGAAGGTCGACCATGAGATGACTTTTTTCGCCAGGAACTCATCGGGGATTTCGTAGACGCCGAGATCGACCGCCGCGAGATTGGCGCTGATATAGTCGGCGAGTTTCGCTTTCAGCGCGGCGTCTTCCGAGAGCAGCGCCACATCCGGCGTGTTTTCCAGCGGCCTCTCGCTGACCGTCTCTCCATCGATGCCAAAAATCCGCATGAGATAGGCGGCCTGGCCGCCGAATTCGGTCTCCTGGCCGGAGGGAAAGCGCACCACTTGTGCGTTGAGCTCGAGCTGCTTGAAGCTCAGTCCCGCCTTATCCAGCGGCCCACCGATGAGCCAGCCGGTATCGACGGTCTCGTCGA
This sequence comes from Mesorhizobium sp. M6A.T.Cr.TU.017.01.1.1, assembly GCF_004023115.1. NCBI lineage: Bacteria > Pseudomonadati > Pseudomonadota > Alphaproteobacteria > Hyphomicrobiales > Phyllobacteriaceae > Mesorhizobium > Mesorhizobium sp. M6A.T.Cr.TU.017.01.1.1. The sequence continues at coordinate 15,272 of NZ_RZTA01000121.1, read as the reverse complement.
GCTGTGGCGTCCAGCGTCCGGCAACGCCGACGCAGCCGCCATCTGCGTCTGGCGTGGCGCTGTAAATGGCATTGAAGTTGAACGGCAGGCGCGAGGCCAGAACCTTGCCGTTCTTCTTGAAGCTGTAGGCGAGGCGATAAATGAAACGCACCTCGCCGCAACTCCCGTCGTCGCGCGCTTCGGTGAAATCGCGCCGGTCGATCCTATTGACGACACCGACCAGCCTGAAGCGCGCGGCGCCGGTCTTCAGCCAGCGCATGTCCATGATGCGGCCGACATTGCCGTCGGTGACTTCGTAGAGCGGCCGCCCGCCAGCCTTCATCTCGGCCCGCAGCGCGGCGACATCGCCGGCAATCGTTTCGACGATTGCGTGATAGCCCGGTGCCTTGTCATAGAGCGTCTTCAGGTCGCCCTTGCCATCGACGCCGAAAATGCCGGCGAAACCAAAACCCTTGGCATCGAGGGCGGCGAGCACGGCCGGATCGTCGACGATGGTCACGAGACCTTCGGCGCGCGCGGTGTGTGCCATGAAAACGGCGATGAAGACTGTGGCAAGCAGCGCGACCCAGCGGTTCATCCAGCAGTCACCTCGTTGCGACGTTCGGCAAACTGGCGCAGCACCGGCAGCAGCGCCAGCGGCAAGTCTTCGGCGATCAGCCCCGGTCCGAAACGGCTGCCGGCCTCGGCATGGATCCAGACCGCTGCGCAGGCGGCTTCGAAAGCCGGCATGCCTTGCGCCAGAAAGCCGGCGATGATGCCCGACAGCACGTCGCCCGAACCGGCGGTGGCCAACCATGGCGCGCCATTGCCGTTGATCGCGGCGCTGCCATCGGGCGCCGCGATCACGGTGTCCGCGCCCTTGTAGATGACGATGGCGCCGGCGCGCTCGGCGGCACTGCGCGCCCTGGCCGGCTTCGACAGATTCCTGTCTCCGGCGATGTCCGGAAACAGCCTGGCGAATTCGCCCTCATGCGGCGTCAGCACGAGCGCCGGCGCGTTCGAACGACGGGCGGCTTCGAACAAAACGTTCGGCGTATCGCGAAACGAAGTAATACCATCGGCATCGAGCACCAGCCCGTCGACCCTGCCGTCTGGCCGCTGCCCGGTGGCCAACACGCCGAGGGCAAAATCACGTGTTTTTTCGCCGACGCCAAATCCGGGTCCGAGGACGAAAGCCGACGGCCGGCGGCGGCCGATGAATTCCTGTACGTCCGCAACGCTGTCACTCTTGTGCAGCATGATCGAGGTCAGATGCGCGGCATTTACCTGTAGCGCATCTGCCGGCGACAGCACGGTCACAGCCCCTGCCCCGCTTCTGGCCGCGGCAAGCGCCGACAGCCGTGCGGCGCCCGTTGCCGACGGCCCGCCGGAAAAGACGCCGACATGGCCGCGCCTGTATTTATGGGCGTCGACGGCTGGAACAGGGAAATTCCCGATCCAAAGCGGCGGTGTGTTCTCGAAGGTCCGCGGTTCAAGCTGCGCAATGATCCCGTCGCCGATGCCGATGTCGGCAAGCACCAGGTCGCCGCACATCTCGCGCCCAGGCAACAGCAGATGGCCGGGCTTTTTTCGCGCAAACGTCACCGTGATCCGGGCACGGAATGCCTGGCCGAGACTCTGGCCGCTCTCGCCTGACACGCCTGAGGGCAGATCGACCGCGACGACAGGCAGGCTCAGGTCTGTCGCGACCTCGACCGCCCTGGCGGCATCGCCGGACAGCGGCTTGGACAGCCCTGCCCCATAAAGCGCATCGACCACGATCGAGCCTGTCTCGGCAACAAACTCCGATAGCGGCCGAGGCCTGACCGGACACTCCGAAGCAGCGAGCGCTGCGTCGCTGCCGGCTTTCGGCGAGCCGGACGCCCACACGGCTACGTCGACGGCGCTGTCCCTCAGAATGCGGGCGACGACATATCCGTCGCCACCGTTGTTGCCGGGACCGCACAGGACGTGGACCCGTCTGGCAACTGGAAAATGGGCGAGCACCACGGCAGAGACCGCGGCACCTGCGTTGCGCATAAGGTCTATGCCGGCCAATGGGCCGGTGGCGATCGCCAGCCGGTCGGCCTCGGTCATCTCGGCCGGAGACAAAAGTTCGTTATTCATGGAGTGCCGATACGCATTGGCTCAAGCCCAATCACCTTGTGTTCAAAACCCCGGTCCTGTGTTCAAAGATCATCCAGTTTTCGGTTCGAAGCAAACGGGTGCCGAGATGGCGCAATCTGTAAGCACATCGTTGGGGACAATGGCGTCGCCGAAACACAAATGCCTGCAAAGTGCGCTATATGCTCAATTATTGTGCGGACGGGAGCGCTGACAATGTGTAGGTTCCCAGTATCCATGACGCATCCAACGCAGCGAATGACGCGAAATCACATCCTGACGCGGCATGGCATCGAAATCGCGTGATACCGCTTCGAATCCCCTCAAATTGGCACAGTTCGTGCTTGAAGGAGGCGCAAGCGGGGCTCACAACCCGTCTTTTTGGCAGTGGAGGCCACTTTTTACATGAAAAAGATCGAAGCGATCATCAAGCCGTTCAAGCTAGACGAAGTGAAGGAAGCGCTTCAGGAGGCCGGGCTGCAAGGCATCACCGTTACGGAGGCCAAGGGTTTTGGCCGCCAGAAGGGCCATACCGAGCTCTATCGCGGCGCCGAATATGTCGTCGATTTTCTGCCCAAGGTGAAAATCGAGGTCGTGCTCGGCGACGACGCGGTCGAAGGCGCGATCGAAGCCATTCGCAAGGCCGCCCAGACCGGCCGCATCGGCGATGGCAAGATCTTCGTCTCCAACATCGAGGAAGTCGTGCGCATCCGCACCGGCGAAACAGGGATGGACGCGGTCTGAGGTTTCTGATTTCAGATCATCTCCTCGAAACGTCATCAGACAGGGAAACATGACATGACGACAGCCAAAGACATCATGAAGCAGATCAAGGACAACGACGTGAAATTCGTTGACCTGCGCTTCACAGATCCGAAGGGCAAGCTGCAGCACGTGACTATGGATGTCGTCGAGGTCGAGGAAGACATGTTTGCCGACGGCGTCATGTTCGACGGATCCTCCATCGCCGGCTGGAAGGCGATCAACGAGTCCGACATGGTGCTGATGCCCGACACCGAGACGGTGCATATGGACCCGTTCTTCGCACAGTCGACCATGGTCATCCTGTGCGACATCCTCGATCCGATTTCCGGAGAGTCCTACAACCGCGACCCGCGCGGCACCGCCAAGAAGGCCGAAGCCTACATGAAGGCGGAAGGCATCGGCGATCAGATCTTCGTCGGCCCGGAAGCCGAGTTCTTCGTCTTTGACGATGTCAAGTACAAGGCCGACCCGTACAACACCGGCTTCAAGCTCGACTCGACCGAATTGCCGTCCAACGACGACACCGACTATGAGACCGGCAACCTCGGTCACCGTCCGCGTATCAAGGGCGGCTATTTCCCGGTGCCGCCGATCGATTCGGCACAGGACATGCGCTCGGAGATGCTGACCGTGCTCGCCGAAATGGGCGTGCGCGTCGAAAAGCATCACCACGAAGTCGCAGCTGCCCAGCACGAGCTCGGCATCAAGTTCGACACGCTGGTCCGCAACGCCGACAAGATGCTGATCTACAAGTATGTCGTGCACCAGGTCGCCAACGCCTACGGCAAGACGGCCACCTTCATGCCGAAGCCGGTCTTCGGCGACAACGGCTCGGGCATGCACGTCCACCAGTCGATCTGGAAGGGCGGCAAGCCGACCTTCGCGGGCAATGAATATGCCGGCCTCTCGGAGAGCTGCCTGTTTTACATCGGCGGCATCATCAAGCACGCCAAGGCCATCAATGCCTTCACCAACCCGCTTACCAACTCCTACAAGCGCCTGGTGCCCGGCTATGAAGCGCCGGTGCTGCTCGCCTATTCGGCTCGCAACCGCTCTGCCTCCTGCCGCATTCCATTCGGCTCATCGCCGAAGGCCAAGCGCGTCGAGGTCCGCTTCCCCGATCCGGGCGCGAACCCCTACCTCGCCTTTGCCGCCATGCTGATGGCCGGCCTCGACGGCATCAAGAACAAGATCCATCCCGGCCAGCCGATGGACAAGGATCTCTATGACCTGCCGCCGAAGGAACTGAAGAAGATCCCGACCGTCTGCGGCTCTCTGCGCGAAGCGCTGCAGAACCTCGATAAGGACCGCGGCTTCCTGAAGGCCGGCGGCGTGTTCGACGACGACCAGATCGACAGCTATATCGAGCTCAAGATGGCCGAAGTGATGCGCTTCGAAATGACCCCGCATCCGGTCGAGTATGACATGTATTATTCGGTCTGACCGACCGTTAAGAGACAAGAAAAAACCCCGGCGGAGACGCCGGGGTTTTTTCTTGTCATCTGTCGTAGGAGCCAATCGAGATATGGCCGTGCGGATAGAAGTCGGTAAGTCGGATAGGCAGAAAACAATGCGAGGTTTTCATAGTACGGCAACAGGAACGTTATATTAGTGCTCTTTAACGCGACCTATTTATTGTCGATCGCTAATGCATCATACTAAGGCGGTGGCTTATCAAGCGGAGGGGGCGATGCAAATCCATTTTCTCGATGTAGGTCAAAGCCAGTATGGCGACTGCATATTGATTCAGGCGAACAGCAGAACCATCCTTATCGACGGTGCTCACAAGGGCGACTTCACAGGATCCTCTGGGCACCTTTCCATCCCCGCGCAGCTCCGTGAATTGATGGACCAGCCGGAAGGACCGCTCGAACTTTCTCTGCTCATCCTGACGCACTGTCATTCCGATCACATCGGGTGCCTGCCGGAAATGGTTGAGCGGGAGGTCATCGCGCCCAAGGTCGCTCTGGTTGCCGATGAGTTTGCTGGATATGGACTCGCGCTCGGCAGCGATGCATCCGATCGCCTGCGGTTTCGTGTTCTGGCCAGCCTTCAGGAAGAGCCTCTGGCTCCCGGATTGAGCGATGCAACCGTACAGGCGTTCATATCCGACGCCGCTTCCCAGCGTGATCTGTACATCGAGATGATTGAAACATTGGAGCAGCGCGGCACGAGAGTCGTTCGCTACCGCGGTCTCGACGATCCGGAGATTTCTGATCTTGAAGAGCAGTTCCGCAATATCGGTCTGAAGGTTCTCGGACCGTCAGCGGAACAAATTGTCCTGTGCGCGGAAACCATCGCGCAATTCGATCGTGACGCTGTCGACGCGATTGCCAGCCTGCAGGCCGGCGATCTCGACGACGTGGCCATCTACCGGACACTTACCGACGGCAATCCGACACCGGACGTCATTCTTCCCGATGCCGTCCTCGACTTTCTCGACAGACCTGGCGCAGGCGCCGCCAAGAACAACCAGAGCATTGTCATCTCCGTGGGAAAAGGAGCCAATCGTTGCTTGCTCACCGGCGATATGCAGTTCGCCGAGGCCGAGGTCGAAGGCCTTGAAAATGAAATGGCGGCTCTTTTGGACCATGTGGTCGAAGCGGGACCGTATGCGTTCATCAAGCTGCCGCACCATGCCTCCTACAACGCTTTCGAGGAGCATGTGCTGTCGCGATTCCCCGACACCCGATTCTTTGGTATGTCGACCGGCCGCAACGGAGCGGCGCATCCAAATCCAAAGGTGCTGCGGCTGCTTCGCAATTCAAGCAATCCGCTCATCTGGGCCAGAACGGACAAGAACGGCCAGTTCACGGTCGACGTTTCCCGGGGACAGGTAAGGATCAGCATAACAGAGGGCGAATTGAGCGATCCACAGCCCAAACCGCGTGACGAATTGGTCCTCGAGCCCGCAACGGCCATCTCAACGGTGACAATGCCGGCTGGGCCGCCACCGGCCTCGCTTGGCGGAAATCCAATTTCCGGGATGGCCGCGTCTCAGCTTCCGGCCGATGCAATTTTGGAGATCACCGCGAAGATCCCGGCACTGCTGAAGCGGGTAACCATCACGGTAGACATCGAGCAAAACACAGTTGGTGCGGTTTCTGCCTCCGACGATATGACGAAGCGCTATCTGGGAAATCGCCGTGTCCTGCCCAGGCTGTTGTTCTTGACTGATCCTCAACGGCTGCGGCGCAAGATCGGCGATGCAGGTTATGACACGGCGAGGACCATGATCGAGGAAGGCGGCAGTACGCTTGTCGAAGCCACGGGCGAGGAAGCTACCTTCACCAAGATCAGGAATAGCGCGACGGGAGTGAAGGGTGTTGTAATCCTCGGCGACTACAATGTCGTGCCCGCGCTGATATACGACGTTCTGCCTCCAGACCTGAGGGACAGAGTCTCGGCGAATTCGGATCCTGACCGCTTTGTCGTCTGGAGCGACCAACGATATGGCGATGTCGACGGAGACGGTCTCGGGGAATTGCCAGTGTCGCGAATTCCCGACTGTTCGAGCGCGGCGTTCCTGCTGGGTTGCCTCACGGCCGAAGACAACCGCACCACACCGATCAAGTTCGCGTCGCGGAATGCCGAGCGACCGTTTGCGGATAACGTGTTCCGTAGGCTTGGCGGACGGGGTCAAATGTTGGTCAGCGGCCCGGACGACTTCGGAAACGTTCGGACCGGGCACTTCGATGCGCGGCAGCTCTATTTCATGCTACACGGTTCCGACACCGACGGAACCCGGTTTTGGGGCGAAGACGATGGAGGAGCGGTCGAGGCGGTGAACCTCACCAATCTTGCCGGCGCCATCAAGGCCCATGGAGCCACCGTGCTCACCGGCTGTTGCTGGGGCGCCCTGACGGTGCAGGAGATCGCGACACGGGCAAGCGATCACTGGGCGGTCACGCCGAGGACCGTCGCTTCGTCGTTGGCATTGCGTTTTTTGGAGCTCGGAGCGCTCGCCTATGTCGGTTGCACCGGTGCCCACTATTCGCCGTTGGACGGTCAGCTGAATTTTTTCGGGGAGCCCATCCACCGCAGCTTCTGGATGGCCTTCGCAGCTGGGGCTGCGCCGGCGCACGCTTTGTTTCAAGCCAAGCAGGCCTATATAAGGGATATGCCTCACGGCCGTGTAACTGCCCCGGAATGGGCGATCGAGTATAAAATCCTGAGGCAATTCACTTGCTTGGGACTGGGATGGTAGTCCAAGCGGTGGTAGTGTGGGATTAGAAAGGTGGCTGTCATGGCGAAGAGTCCCAAGACAATTGCAGAAGAAAATATGAAGGGTTGGACGGCGATCGATGAGATTCCGATCGACTCTACGTCGCTTCCCAAGGTCGACGGGGTTGGAGCGGACCTTGATCATCTGAAAGTAAAATACTTCGGCCAGGGAAAACCGCGCGGGTCGGATGCCGGGGCGGGCCGCGTCCGAGACCCCAATGAATCCGATGATGCGGCGTTGGTGGTTATGGAACGTCAGGGCGAGCACGATTTCGCCCCCGGCCGGAAGACTGTAATTGTGCGCGGTAACAAGGTAGTCGGCACGCAGGGCTGAAACTTCAGACCCACTATCTTTAGCTTCAGCCCGCTATCGTTGCGAACAATCTCGATGCTCGACTGTCTTTAGTTGCGGCGAGTCAAAGACATCATCCGCCACATCACGGCGCAGACGCTGGCGTCTACGCCGTGCGGAATGCTCAGGCTGCGGCCTTCTTCTCTGCCGTGCTCACGGAGGCGATCGTCTTCAGGATCTGGGAAGCGATCTGGTAGGGGTCGCCCTGCGAGTTCGGGCGGCGATCCTCGAGATAACCCTTATAGCCGTTGTTGATGAACGAATGCGGCACTCGGATCGAGGCGCCGCGGTCAGCGATGCCATAGTTGAACCTGTTCCATGGCGCGGTCTCATGCTTGCCGGTCAAACGCTTGTCGTTGTCCGGGCCATAGACGGCGATGTGGTCCATCAGGTTTTTGTCGAAGGCGGCCATCAGCGCCTCGAAATAGGCCTTGCCGCCGACTTCGCGCATATGGGCGGTCGAGAAGTTGGCGTGCATGCCGGAACCGTTCCAGTCGGTGTCGCCGAGCGGCTTGCAGTGATATTCGATGTCGATGCCGTATTTCTCGGTGAGGCGCTGCATCAGGTAGCGGGCCATCCACATCTGGTCGGCGGCCTTCTTGGAGCCCTTGCCGAAAATCTGGAATTCCCACTGGCCCTTGGCGACCTCGGCGTTGATGCCTTCATGGTTGATGCCGGCGGCAAGGCAGAGGTCGAGATGCTCCTCGACGATCTGCCTGGCGACGCTGCCGACATTGCTGTAGCCGACGCCGGTGTAGTACGGGCCTTGCGGCGCCGGGTAGCCGCTTTCGGGGAAGCCGAGCGGGCGGCCGTCCTTGTAGAAGAAGTATTCCTGCTCGAAGCCGAACCAGGCTCCCTCGTCATCGAGGATGGTGGCGCGCTTGTTGGATGCATGCGGCGTCACGCCGTCCGGCATCATGACTTCGCACATGACGAGCACGCCATTGGTGCGCGCGGGATCCGGATAGATGGCGACCGGCTTCAGCACGCAGTCGGACGAGTGGCCCTCGGCCTGCATGGTCGAGGAACCGTCGAAGCCCCACAGCGGAAGCTGGTCGAGCGTCGGGAACTCGGCATATTCCATGATCTGCGTCTTTCCGCGAAGGTTGGGAACCGGGGTGTATCCATCGAGCCAAATGTACTCGAGCTTGTATTTCGTCATTCTAGCCTCTCGTTGCTTGATCACCGAACCTTGGACGGCGCTGGCGTGCCAGCCACCCTGCAGCCGACCTGCCGGATTATTAAAAAGCAATTCGTGTGCCATTTTCACCGGCAAAGGATGCGACAAAACTGACGCCGCATCCCGACAAATTCGTTGCGTCGTCATCGCAATGCGTCCGGATCAATCACAAGCATGTTTTGTATAAATAATAGGCAGTTGCTGATCTTTTTATAATCATATTGCCTAACTGGATTGCAGAACCTATCTTCAGGAAAGGTTGAATCGGCAAGGCTCTGCAGAAGAAAGGAGACCGACAATGGAAATCACTCCTACCCGTCAGTCGGCCAAAATCCTGATGTTCCCGGTGGCAGCGCGCGCTTCTGCCTCAAATTTAAGCGGAAAGGCTAAGTTCGCGGCAGAACTTGCTTCATTGCGCAACCGTACGGATTTCGGAAGCGGCTGGTATCACGAAGCGGCCATCAAGGAAGAGAAACAGGAGCGGAAGAGCTAAAGGCCCTTCCTTCCGCCCCGCTTCCGACGAATTGAAAAGCCCGGCGCTATCACTCGCGCCGGGCTTTTCATTTTCGCCGTCAGGCCAGGATCAGGTCTTGGCGTGCAAGTTCGTTCCCAGCGTATCCTTGACGAAGATCATACCGACGATCAGCGACATCGCCGCGATCACCACCGGATACCAGAGGCCGTAATAGATGTCACCCTTGTAGGCGCTGAGCGCGAACACCGTTGCTGGCAGCAGGCCCCCGAACCAGCCATTGCCGATGTGATAGGGCAACGACATGCCGGTATAGCGGATGCGTGTCGGGAACATCTCGACCAGGATCGCGGCGATCGGTCCGTAGACCATGGTCACGTAAAGGACCAGGATGAACAGGATGCCGATGACCTTTGCCCAGCTGACCTGTTCAGGGTCGGCAAACATCGCAAAGGCGCCTGCTTCCGGGACGTTGTAGACGGTGATCTCGGGCGCTCCCGCCGCAGCCTCATCGGCCGTCAGCAGCTTGTCCTTGATCGCCTGGTCGACCGCAACCGTCGTCTTGTCGCCGGCACGGATTGCGGCGGCGTCGAGCTTCAGTTCCGGGTTGGCCGCGACGAAGGCGTCAAGCTTCTGGTCGGCGACCTTGGCTGCAGCACGCTTGAGCGGGTAGCCGCCGTCCTGCAACGCAATGTTGATTGCCTTCTTGAAGGCGGCGTCGCTTAAAGTTGCCTTGTCTGCGGCTGCCACGGCATCATAGGACGCCACCGTTTCGGCGCCGATCTTGACACTGGCCGCGGTCCCCGGAGCCGCTGTCGTGACAATGTCATAGGGCACGGAGCTCTTGGCGAGGAAGTCCGTCGCAATATCGCACGACGTGAGAGGCTTGCGCGTTCCAGTCGGATTGAACTGGAACTTGCAGTCGCCAGGCGCAGCGGTAATCGTGGCACGGGTGTTTTGCTGCGCAGTGGCGAGCGCCGGATTGGCTGCCCAGGTCAGCGCCTTGAACAGCGGAAATGTGGTGACGATCGCCAGCGCCAGGCCCGCCATGATGATCGGCTTGCGGCCAATTTTGTCGGAGAGCCAGCCGAACACGACGAAGAAGATCGTGCCGAGCGCCAACGCGATGGCGATCATGATGTTGACCGACTGGCCGTCGACCTTGAGCACGTTCTGCAGGAAGAACAGTGCGTAGAACTGCCCGTTGTACCAAACCACGGCCTGGCCAGCAGTAAGGCCGAGAAGCGCCAAAATGGCGATCTTGGCATTTTTCCATTGGCCGAACGCTTCCGTCAGTGGCGCCTTGGAGCCCTTACCTTCATCCTTCATCCGCTGGAATGTCGGCGATTCGGCAAGCGACAGGCGTATCCAGACCGAAATGCCCAGCAGGACCGCAGAGACCAGGAACGGTATGCGCCAGCCCCAGGCCGCGAAGTCTTCCTTGCTCAGCGAATTCTGCACGATCAGGATGACGATCAGCGACAGGAACAGGCCGAGCGTGGCTGTCGTCTGGATCCACGACGTGTAGAAGCCACGACGATCGTCGGGAGCGTGCTCGGCGACGTAGGTCGCAGCACCGCCATACTCGCCACCCAGCGCCAGGCCTTGCAGCATGCGCAGTGCAACCAGGATGATCGGCGCCGCGATGCCCCAACTGGCTGCGCCAGGAAGTATGCCGACCAGGAAGGTCGACAGACCCATGATCAGGATGGTAACGAGAAAGGTGTATTTACGGCCGACGAGATCGCCGATGCGGCCAAACACCAGCGCCCCGAATGGGCGCACGAGGAAGCCCGCGGCGAAAGCCAGCAGCGTGAAGATGTTGCGCGTTGTTTCGGGATATTGCGTGAAGAACGCGGCGCCGATCGCGGCCGCCAAAGTGCCGTAGAGATAAAAATCATACCATTCGAAAACGGTGCCGAGTGAGGAAGCGAAGATGACTTTCTTCTCTTCCCGCGTCATGCCGCGGCTTGCTCTGCCGGCGGTCGCTGCCATTACCATGAATTCGTCCTCCCGTGATATCTCGCTGTGCTTGATGCTGCGCGGTGTCGTGCCTCTGGACACGGAACTCGCGCAGCTACCGCCGCAAGAAATGACAGAAAGCGCCGCCCAGAGGCAGGCCGTCTTTGGGATTATGACTTTGGTCCAATATGCAACGCGGGCGGCGATTGCGGTCAGGCTTTGAGTGCCTCGATCAGGCCGACGGCGGCCATCATGTCGCGCTTGCGGGCCGAGCGGCGGGCGACAGCTTCCGCGTCATGGCCCCAGTGCTCGGCCTGCCAGTCCTCGTCGACATGGCCGGCAGTCCAGGCGGCGTCGCCGTCGATCTCGCCGAAATCGACGGCCAGAGCCAGCAGAGCCGATCCCGTCAGCGACGTCATGACGTGGATGGCCGCCAGCCGTAATGGATCGGCGCGCTGGGCAAGATGGACACCGAGCACCGCGATGCTCTCGCGCGGCTGCTCGACATGAATCACCCCTTCGGCGAGGTGAAACCGGGCGCCAAGCGCGCTCCGCGCCCAGTCGATGATGGGATCCCAATGTTCGTTCTGCCGGTCGACCAGCCCTTGTGGAGCGTCGGCGCGATAGCAGAGCAGATCGGACGAGGCGAAGCGCAGGATGTCCTCCAGCACCGCTTGCGGGTCGCTGGCGACGCCGTCGATGGCCGTATTGACCAGACGCATGACCGGCATCGTCACCGGGTCGATAGTCTCACCTTGCGCAGCGAACTCGTCGGCGACCAGAGCGGCCGCTTTTTCGGTCGGCAGGACCAGCAGCGCCTTGCCCGGCGTGCGGACCGGCTTGCCATCGAGATGAACGGCAAAACCATCTTCGGCCGGTGCGACCGAAACGGCTTTGTAGAAGCGTTTCGGCAAGTGCGTCTTCATCTGGATTTGGGCACGGCGCACCGGATCCGGATCGGAAAGCTGCTTTCCCGCTTCGAGGTCGTTGAGGATATCGCGCATGCCGGAGCCTTTCATCCGGGGATCTGTTTTCGGGCTGGCCGGTTCACGATGATCAGGCCGGCTGCGATGAGGCCGAGTGCCAGGAAAATACGAACGCTCAGCGGCTCGTTCAAGAAGATGGCGCCGCACAGAACGCCGAACACCGGCGACAGGAAGGTGAAGCTCGAGAGGCCCGATGCCGGATAGCGCCTGATCAGCCAGAACCACAGCACATAGGTGAACGCAACGATGTAGACCGCCTGGAAAAGCAGGGCCAAGGTCGGCAAGGCGGCGAAGTCGCGGACGGGCGGCCCGGCGAAAGGCAGCACCAAGGCGCCTACCACGGCAGCGCCGGCCAGTTGGTAGAGCAGCAATTTCTCGGCGCTCGTTTCCGCCAATTTCGTCCGCTTGATGACGATGTAGGTCAAGGCCCAGAGAATGCCGGCGCCGAGACTGAGCAGATCACCGGTCAGTGTCGAACCATTGTCGGCGCTCAGCTGGTCGGAGAACACCGCTACCAATCCGGCGAAAGCGAGCAGAAGGCCGACGAGCCGGCGCACGGTTATGCGTTCGCCCAGCAGGAAATGCCCGCCGACCAGAACCCAGAACGGCATGGTATTGACCAGCAAGGTGTTGCGCGCGACGGTCGTCTGTTCGAGCCCGACATAGAGAAACAGGAACTCGAGACCAAAAAGCGCGCCTGCCAGAATACCGGCGACAAGCGTTCCGTCGCGGGCAAAAAGCACAATGCCGCGCCAGCGGCACCAGATGAGAACGCATAGCCCGCCAATGACCGACCGTGCGATCGACAGGAAAACGGGATCGTAGCCGGCATAGGAGATCTTGGCGGCGACATAGTTCAGCCCCCAGGAAAAGGTCAGCCCGACCATGATGGCGGCGGCCGCCATGTCGACCGTGTCGCGGCGGTCGAGCGTATCGGTGGCGATACCCACAGCCCTAGTCCTCTGCGCTTGCGTCGTCGAAGCCGATCAGGTTCCAGCTCTGGCGCATATGCGGCGGCATCGGTGCGGTGACGTCGATAAAACCCTTGTCGGGATGCGGGATGACGATGCGGCGCGCGTGCAGATGCAAGCGGTTCTGCATGCCGCCGGGAAAATCCCAATTGGTGTCGGCCTCGAAATATTTGGGGTCACCGATGATCGGGCAGCCGATGTGAGCGGCATGGACGCGAAGCTGATGGGTGCGGCCGGTATAGGGCTCCATCTCCAGCCAGGTCATCGTCTGCGCCGCCTGCTCGATGATACGGTAGTAAGACACCGCATGGTCGGCGCCCTTTTCGCCATGCTTGGCGACGCGCACGCGGTCGCCGTCCGGCGTCGGCTCCTTGATCAGCCAGGTCGAGATCTTGTCCTCGCGCTTCGGCGGCACGCCCTTGACCAGCGCCCAGTAGGTCTTCTTGGTCTCACGCGCCCGGAATGCCTCGGCGAGCTTCATGGCAGCGAGCCTGGTGCGGGCGACGACCAGCACGCCTGACGTGTCGCGGTCGAGCCGATGCACCAGACGCGGTTTCTCGCCCTTCTGGTTGCGCCAGGCTTCCAGCATGTCGTCGACATTGCGGGTGACGCCCGAGCCACCCTGAACGGCAAGGCCGGCCGGCTTGTTGAAGACGAAGACTTTCGGATCTTCATGGATCAGCATCTTGGCCAGGACGTCGGCGTCGCCCTGGTTGCGGATCGAGTGACCAGTGAGCGCGCTTTCACCCTTCTTGTCCACTTCGAGCGGCGGGATGCGGACCATCTGGCCGGGCTCGACGCGGGTATCGGCCTTCACCCTGCCGCCATCGACACGGATCTGGCCGGAGCGCAGCAGCTTTTGCAGATGACCGAAGCCAAGGCCCGGAAAATGGGTCTTGAACCAGCGGTCGAGCCGCATGCCCGCCTCGCCAGCCTCCACCGTGATCTGTTCAACGCCTGCCATTGTCTCGTTTTACCCGTTTCTAGCGCATGACCTGAAATCGATTTTCGGAAAGGGTCGTGCGCAAAATCAAAATGCTACAGCGTCCTTGCGCGTCCTAAGGGACGCGAGGTGCTGCAAGCGGGGGCAATAGCATTAAGGCAGGCTTCTTGCGAGCCAAAGACCCAGAAACAGGGCAATGATCGCGCCAATGAGGCTGGCAAGGGCATATCCGAACGCCGGCAGCGTCGCGCCACGCTCCCACAGCGTCGCAAAATCGAGCGAAAAGGCGGAGAAGGTGGTGAAGCCGCCGAGGATGCCGGTGGCAACGAACAGCCGAAGCTCGTTCGATCCGCCGTAGCGCCGCGCCAGGGTCGCGATGAACAGGCCCATGGCAAATGAGCCGACAATGTTGATCGCCATCGTGCCCCAGGGAAAACTCGGGCCGACAAGACGCAGCGCAACGAAATTGGCGATGTGGCGGAGCCCCGCACCAATAGCGCCGCCCGCGGCAACGAGGAGGAGATTGATCATCGCCGTCTACTGCCCCTACAGGGCGGGCTCGGTCAATCCCTGCTGCTCAGCGTGTGGCGCCGTCCCGAGTGGAAAAACTGTGCGAGGCTACTTTTCCCGCTCGCTGCGCAGCTTCGCCCAATAGTCGAGCCGTTTCCTGATATCGCGTTCGAAACCGCGTTCGGGCGGATCATAGAATGTGCGGCGGCCCATCTTTTCCGGAAAATAATCCTGTCCGGAAAACGCGTCCGGCTCATCGTGGTCATAACGGTAGCCCGCGCCGTAGTCTTCTTCCTTCATCAGCTTGGTCGGCGCGTTGAGGATGTGTTTGGGCGGCAGCAGCGAGCCGAACTCCTTCGCCGCCTGTGTGGCGGCCTTAAAGGCAGTGTAGACGGCGTTGGATTTGGGCGCGCTGGCGAGATAGACGGTGGCCTCGGCGAAGGCGAGCTCGCCCTCTGGCGAGCCCAGATAGTCGTAGGCATCCTTGGCGGCATTGGCGATGACCAGCGCCTGCGGGTCGGCCAGCCCGATATCCTCCATCGCCATGCGCACCAGCCGGCGGCCGAGATAGAGCGGATCCTCACCGGCGTCGAACATGCGGGCGAGATAATAGAGGGCGGCGTCCGGGTCGGAGCCGCGCACCGATTTGTGCAGCGCCGAGATCAGATTGTAGTGGCCGTCCTGGCCCTTGTCGTAGATCGGCGCGCGGCGCTGGACGATGCGCTGCAGGCCCTCGGCGCCGAACACCTCGCTTGACTTGGCGGCGCGCCAGACCTCTTCGGCCAGCGTCAGCGCCGCGCGACC
>NZ_RZTA01000120.1:428-20111 GCF_004023115.1 Mesorhizobium sp. M6A.T.Cr.TU.017.01.1.1 | reverse complement strand
ATTTGGACCTGCGGAAGCCATCGGATCTGTCACTTTTCTTTCTTTGCATCAAACTAAAGCATCGCTACATCGCCGCCGGCGAGCCGCTGCGGCTTTTTTTGGATCAGGGCAGACGCGCACCGGGAGTTGCTTTCGGCAATTTGCTTTTTAAGAATTGGCCAGCAACTTACTCCGGGGTTTATGAATCATCGTCGGTCGAGCCCTTGCTGCAAGTTGCAGATTTCTTGGCGTTTTGCATAAATCGGCTAACACATTTGGGAATGAAGGGAACTCGAACCCAGACAGATATGTGGTTCATAGAAACTCTGATGGCGATGAATATAATCAGTGAAGACCTTTCGTTGGCGGCGCTACCGAGCAATTTCACCGTGTCGGAATTTGATAAAGTTCACAAAGCGGATCGGAAAAGAAAAGGTCTAGAGGATTGATGTTACGCATTTTTAAACTCTGTATGAGGTGCTTTGCGCAGCCGACTATTGCGGATATCAGTAACGATGTTAGTCCCCGCTTTCGTCAGTTCTTTGATCTAACCGCTTGACAGTCTGCGCCAAATGCCGGGCCTCCTGCATCAAGTTGGCATCTTGGCGTAAATCGGTAATATGGCAGGCGGAATTCGGTGTCCGAGCAGGAGCCGGGGGCATCTGCAGATCGTAACGCGACAGCCCTTCCGTCGTGAGCCTTTGGCTCGTGATTAATGCTCGGATATCGCGTGCCCGGCGCCCGAACAAAGTGTAATACCTCCCGATGCTCTCAACAGGCTCTGCCACATACCGCTTGTCATTCTCGACCGGATCGTTGTTCCTCGACGAATCGATCCTTCTGGCGCGTATGTATCAGGACCGGTCCGACTGGTCGCATGTGGCCGAGCAGGCACTGCAGTCCCTGTCCTTCCGGACTCAAAGTTCGGGCCGGCGCACTGTCCGGGAGATCATTGCCCGGCTCCGGTCGTTGCAAGCGGATGAGCTGGAGCTTTTCACGCGGTGCAGCAGGCATGAACAGGGTCATCTCCTATGGCTGGCGATCTGCCGCACCTACGATTTTATCGCTGATTTCGCATCGGAAGTTCTCCAGGAGCGATATGCCAGGTTCCAGGAGGAGCTTGCATACGACCACTTCGATTCCTTCTTCGACGCTAAGGCGGAATGGCACCCCGAACTGGCGGAACTGAAACCTTCCACCCGCGCTAAGCTTCGTCAGGTCCTGTTTCGAATGCTGCGTGAGGCAGATCTCGTTTCGCCGTCCGGAAAGATCATGAGGACCCTGCTCTCCCCTGCCCTGCAGGACTTGATCGTCGCACACGATCCCACGGAGTTGCGCTTCTTTCCCGGCGCATCCGGGTTGCCCGCATGAAGTTCCGCGAACTGGCGTCACCGAAACAGCGTTTCGAACACCTCGTGAAGGTGATTTCGAGCGAGCGGTTTCTCAAACGGCAAGGATTGGGGAACGAGGTTCCCTTTTTCATATGCCCGTATGCCCCTGAAGAGGCTGCTTCTATGGAGCACCAGCGCGGCCAGCTGATCAACCAGCTTGCCAACCGCGGTGTCGTCATCCTGGAGGTCAGCCTCTACGACCTGGCCATCGACTTGCTGAAACAACGGGGAATTTGGGAGCAGGTTCTCGAGCTGGAACCTTCGGCGACGAAGGCAGAACTGAAGGAATTGCTCCAGGGAGTCCTGGATCCGGAAGCCCATCTTGTGCCGGAGATCGGCCGTAGGATCGAGTCCCAGGATCATGCGGTGCTGTTCCTATCCGGTGTGGGCGAGGTCTTTCCCTACATTCGGTCCCACAACGTGCTGAACAATCTTCAGAGCACGGCCAAGGAAAAGCCCACGGTCATGTTCTTTCCCGGCCGATACACGCAGAGCCTTGAAACCGGAGCGTCTCTCGACCTCTTCGGGCTGCTGCACGACGACAAGTATTACCGGGCATTCAATATCTTTCACTACGAGGTGTGACGGGGATGGCGATCAATCTGAAGGATATCTTCGAGAAGCCTGTCGACCGCGCGATTGAGGGGGTCATCAAGGCCGATGACGAGGCGAGCCTCCGCCAGGAGCTGGAGGAGTACGTTATCACCAACGAGGTCGAGAAGCGCCTGGAGCATTTTCTCGACGCCTATAACAACTACGAAACGGCGAACGGCGTCTGGATTTCCGGCTTCTTCGGTTCCGGCAAGTCGCACTTGCTGAAGATGCTCGCCCTGGTCCTTGAGAACAGGGTGGTCGACGGAACTCCCGCGCTGGACATCTTCCTGCAGAAATCCGTCGAGAACGAAATCCTCAGCGCCGACCTGAAGCGAGCCGTTGCGATTCCTTCGAAGAGCATTCTTTTCAACATCGACCAGAAGGCGGACGTCATCACCAAGACCCAGATCGACGCCCTGCTGGCGGTGTTCCAAAAGGTCTTCGATGAGATGTGCGGCTACTATGGCAAACAGGGCCACGTCGCCCAGTTTGAGCGCGATCTCGACAGCCGAGGCCAATATGCGGGTTTCAAGGACGCCTACCAGCGTATTGCCGGAAAGACATGGGAGCGCGGCCGGGAACAGGCGCTACTGGAAGGGCCGAGCATCACGAAAGCCTATGCGGAAGCAAGCGGTGCCGACGCGGCGTCTGCCGAGGGAATCCTTGGGAAGTACCGTGCCGACTACAAGGTTTCGATCGAGGATTTCGCCCAACAGGTGAAGCAGTACATCGACCGGCAGGAACCGCAGTTCCGATTGAATTTCTTCGTCGACGAGGTCGGCCAGTACATCGCGGACAACGTCAAGCTGATGACCAACCTCCAGACGATCGCGGAAAGCCTGAACACCAAGTGCCGTGGCCGGGCCTGGATCGTTGTCACGGCACAGCAGGAAATCCGCGCCGTGATCGGCGAGCTGACCCAGCGCCAGGAAAACGACTTCTCGAAGATCCAGGCGCGTTTCGCCAACCGGATGTCCCTGACCAGCGCCAACGCCGACGAAGTCATCCAGAGGCGGCTCCTGAAGAAGACCGAGGATGGGGTGACCGCGCTGTCGGACCTCTTCCATGAGCAGTCAGGCAACTTCAAAACCTTGTTCGACTTCTCGGATGGCTCGATCCACTTCCGGAACTTCGCCGACCGAGATCATTTCATCCAGAGCTATCCCTTTATTCCCTACCAGTACGCGCTGTTTCAGATGTCCATCCAGGCATTGTCGGAGCACGGCGCCTTCGAGGGACGGCACAGCTCCGTCGGCGAAAGGTCGATGCTGGGCGTCTTCCAAGACGTTGCGGTGCATATTGCCGATCTCGAACTTGGCGGCATTGCCCCGTTCGACATGATGTTCGAGGGCATTCGTTCGGCGCTGAAGTCCGGGGTGCAGCAATCGATCCAGATCGCCGAGCGAAACCTGGACAATCCGTTCGCAGTGCGCGTCCTGAAGGCCCTTTTCCTCGTTAAATACGTCCGGCCCTTCAAGCCAACGCCCCGCAACATCTGCATCCTGCTCCTGCGGCGGTTCGACGAAGATCTGACCCTGCTGAGGAAGCTGGTGGAGGAAGCCGTCAGCGTCCTCGAGCGGCAGACCTACATCCAGCGGAATGGCGAGCTGTTCGAGTTCCTGACCGATGAGGAAAAGGACATCGAGCAGGAGATCAAGGCGGTCGAGGTCGACTTGACCGAGGTCGCTCACGAATTCGAGCAGCTGGTGTTTGACGGGATCGTCAAATCGCGAAAGCTCCGCCACGAGTCGACTGGCCACGACTATCCCTATGCACGGCGCTTGGATGACCGGCTGAGCGGTCGCGACCACGAGCTTTCCATCAACCTCTACACGCCCTTCCACGAGCAGGTGGGGAATCCCGACGCGATCAAGATGCAGAGCATGTCGCGCGACGAGCTTGCGGTCGTGCTGAAGCCCGATGACCGACTGATGACCGACATCATGATGTACAAGCGGACGGAAAAGTATGTCCGCCAGAACCGGGCGACTGCGCTGCAGCCCAGCGTCGAGCGGATCATCGGCGACAAGGGAGCACAGAACGCCCAGCGACACCGTGACCTGACCAGCCGACTGAAGGCGCTGCTGTCGGAAGCCCGGCTCTTCGTCCGGGGCGAGGAGATCGACATCCGCGCCGAGGATGCTCAGCTCCGGATCATTAAGGCCTTCCAGGTTCTCGTCGACAAGGTGCACGTCAATCTCGGCATGCTCCGGGGTGTTCAGTACTCAGAGAACGACCTCGGCAGGTTCCTGAAGCAGGCGGAAGACGGGCTGTTCGGAAACGATGCTGCGGGGCTGAGCGAAGCTGAGCAGGAAATCCAGAACATCATCCAAGCCAATAGCCGCACTGGCGTCCGGACCACGGTGAAGGCCGTCACGGAAAAGTTCGAGCGCAAGCCTTATGGCTGGCCCTATGCGGCGGTCCTCTGCAACCTTGCCAGCCTCTTCGCCCGCGGCAAGATCGAGGCTCGCGCCGACGGAAACCTGCTCGAAGGGCCGGCGCTCGAGCGAACGCTGAAGAACACGCAGGCCCACGGCAACATCGTCTTGGAACCGCAGGTAGAGTTCTCGCAGGCCCAGCTGCGCCAGCTGAAGGAATTCTATTCGGAGTTCTTCGACACGCAGCCGTCAGGAACCGACGCGCGCGTCATCGGCAAGGAGGCTGCCGACGCCTTCCAGCAGGCCGTACAGGAGATCCAGGGTTATCTGGCCCAGAGGGACCGATACCCCTTCCTGGCGGCGATGGAACCCGCTCTTGAATCCTTAAAGCCCGCGACCGGGAAACCTTACGGCTGGTACGTGACCGACCTCCCTAAACAGGTCGATTCCTTGCTCGACATAAAAGAGGACGTTCTCGATCCTGTCCGGAAGTTCATGAAAGGTGCCCAACGTGGCATTTACGACGACGCTCGGCGGTTCCTTCGCGAGCAGGAGGCGAACCTTGCCTATGTCGGCGGTGTCGAGGCACGAGCCATACAGGGAGTCCTTGATGACCCTGCCTGCTTCCGGAACAACAACATCCAGCAGCTCAAGGCCGGCCTGGATCGCACCCGCGGCATCGTCGAAGATCGCCTGGAGCAGGAGCGGACCGCTGCCGTCCAGGAGGTCGGGGAGCTCGTCTCGAAGCTGAAAGGACTTCCGCAGCTGGCCGCCCTGCCTGAAAACGAGCGCCTACGTATCCTTTCGGAGGCCGAGGCAGGCTTGGCGCCTCTTCGCACGGCCACGCTCATCGCCGTGGTGCGGGAGCGGGCCAGCGACTTCCGGACCAGGCTGTACCCAGAGCTTCTCGCCCGGGCAACCTCTCCGTCCAGGCAGGTGCCAGCCGAGGCTGCGGAGGATGACGATCGTGGCGCAGCCAAGGGATTTGAGGACGGTCCGCGCGCGAAAATCGAGCCCCCGGTGACATTCATCGCACACACGTCCCTGTCCGTCCCGTTCGACAAGGCATTTCTTGAGACCGAGGACGACGTCGATTCCTTTCTCGTATCCATGCGCAAATCGCTGCTCGCCGAAATCCGGAGTGGCAAGAGGATTACTGTCTGATGGACGCCACGACGCCTCAAAAGCTCGACACGTCCGGTCTGAAGAAGTTCGCCCAGGCAGCGCGCCGGACGCTCATGCAGCAAGTCGCGACCAAGCTCGATCACGTGCTCGCCGACGGCAGTGCGGCGCGTCGAGAGAATCCGAACGCGGTGAAGGAACTCAAGGGTCAGGTCGCCACGCACGGGAAGGAGCAGGTGATCGAGCGTGTTGCCTACACGTGGTTCAATCGCTTCTCGGCCCTGCGTTTCATGGACGTGAACGGCTACACGCGCATCGGCGTGCTGTCGCCCGGCGAAGGGCAGACGAGACCGGAGATACTTGCCGAGGCTGCGGCCGGCCACATCGACGATGACGTGCCGGAAGGCGTCCGCCAGGAGGTTGCCGCGCTGCTCGACGGCCGCAGGCCGAGCCGCGATCCGCAGGGTGAGGCCTATCGCCTACTCCTCGTAGCCACGTGCAACCAGTGGCATCAGACGATGCCGTTCCTGTTCGAGAAGATCGCGGACTATACCGAGCTGCTGATGCCGGAGGATCTGCTTTCCTCGGACAGCATCCTCGCCCGCATGCGCGAAGTGATGACGGCGGAAGCATGTCGCGACGTCGAAATCATCGGCTGGCTCTACCAGTTCTATATCTCGGAGAAGAAGGACCAGGTCTTCGCCGGGCTGAAGAAGAACCAGAAGATCACGCCGGAAAACATCCCCGCCGCCACGCAGCTGTTCACGCCGCACTGGATCGTCCGCTACCTGGTCGAGAACTCGCTCGGCCGACTGTGGATGCTCAACCGCCCAGCCTCGAAGCTGGCCGCGCGGATGGACTACTACATCGCTCCCGAAGAGCCGGAGGAAGATTTCCTGCATGTTTCGTCGCCCGAAGAGATCAGAGTCTGCGATCCAGCCTGCGGCTCGGGCCACATGCTGACCTATGCTTTCGACCTGCTCTACGCGATCTACGAGGAAGAGGGCCATGACCCCGCTGAGATCCCCGAGAAGATCCTGACCCACAACCTCTACGGTATTGAGATCGACGAGCGCGCCGGCGCCCTGGCGGCCTTCGCACTGGTGATGAAGGCGATGGGAAGGCGGAAACGGTTCCTGCGGCGGCCGGTGCAGCCAAACATCTGCGTGCTGGAGAATGCTTCTTTCGAGCCTGCGGAGCTGGCGGAATACACCGCGACGGTGGGACGCGACCTATTCACCGCCGACCTGTGCGACACTCTCAGTCAGTTTGCCGAAGCCAAGAACTTCGGCTCACTGATTGTGCCGAAGCTGAGAGACATTTCCGAAGTCGTTCGGTTGATCGCCACGAAGGACTTCGAGAGCAACCTGTTCCTGCGCGATGTGCATTCCCGTGTCCAGGCAATTCTGCGTATGGCTGACTTCTTGAGCCCAAAATACCAAGTGGTTGTGACTAATCCTCCATACAAGAAGAAAGCCGATCTGAACGACCAGCTACAGGATTGGCTTGAGCGTGAATTTTCAGACGCTAAGTATGATTTATATCAAGCTTTCATCTTGAGAAACATCAAGCTCGCACAGACTTCTGGTTATGTTTCCATGATCACCATGCAGGGTTGGATGTTTGCGCCGAGATATGAATCCCTTCGATCAATTATCTTGTCCACTTCGGTGGTGTCGTCGATGGCGCAGCTGGGGGAGCGGGCTTTTGACTCAATTGGCGGCGAAGTCGTCTCAACTACAGCTTTCGTACTATTGAATCGACGCCTTCGAGATCACAATGGACAGTTCATCAAGCTGACAGACGGACAGAATGAAGCGGAAAAAGATTCCGCCCTTCTCTCCGCAGTGAAATCGACTCAAAGCACACTCCGGTTTCGCGCGAGCGAGAGTGACTTTCGAAAGATTCCAGGGCAACCCTTGGTCTTCTGGGCCTCCGAAAAAGTCCGCCGCGCGTTCGACGAGGAAGAGTCTATCTCGCAGTCGATCGTAACGCGAGAAGGTCTTACGACTGGCAGCAACGCAATATTCCTCAGGGAATGGTTCGAGGTGGAGGTTGAGAACGCTGGATTCGGTATCATCAGTTCTGAAGTTGCTCAGCAATCGAGGAAACGGTGGTTCCCCTATGTAAAGGGAGGTGGGTCTCGGCGCTGGTATGGGAATCTTGAACACTTCGTGAATTGGTATGACGACGGAGCTGAACTGAAAAACTTCAGAGATGGGAAAACCGGACGAGTGCGGTCACACAACTACAATGGAGAGTATGGATTCAGAGCGGGGTTCACATGGTCGGGCATTTCAGGCAATGACTTCGCCATCAGGGATGTTCCTTCCGGGTTCATGTTCGACGCAAAGGGGCCGATGGGATTCAACAACAATGGCGTCTCCATTGAACTCGTCGAGGGTTTTCTGAATAGCAGGGTAAGCAGCTTTTTACTTCGAATGCTTGCCCCAACGCTAGATTTCAAGCTCACCCATGTACTTAGCTTACCCCTAAGGGAGGTAAGCGACTCGAAGCTCGAAGACCGAGTTATTGTTAGTATTGCCTTAGCTAAATCCGACTGGGACGCCTACGAGACTTCTTGGGATTTCACTCTGCTTCCGGTGCTCTCGCCCGAGCATTGCCAAGCGACGCTGGCTGAGACCTATGCCCAGGTCCGGACCCACTGGCAGGGAATGACCGAAAAAATGAGGCGGCTGGAGGAAGAGAACAATCGAGTTTTCATCGACGCCTACGGCCTGCAGGACGAACTCACCCCCGAGGTACCGATCGAAGAAATCACCCTCACCTGCAACCCTGCCTATCGCTATGGCGGCGCTAGGTCCGAGTCCGAACTCGAGAACGCCTTGCGCTCCGACACCATGCGCGAGTTCCTGTCCTACGCCGTTGGATGCATGTTCGGCCGCTACAGCCTCGATGCCCCCGGCCTGATCCTCGCTAACCAGGGCGAAGGATTTGAGGACTATTTGAAGCGCGTTCCGGAGCCGAAATTCTCCCCGGACAAGGACAATGTGATCCCCATCCTCGATGGCGACTGGTTCCCTGACGATATGGCAGACGGCTTCCGCCGCTTCCTACGCACGACCTTCGGCGAAAGGCGTTTTTCCGATAACCTAGCCTTCATCGAGACAGCGCTGGGAAAGGACATCCGCCGCTTCTTCCTGCGCGACTTCTACGACGACCATGTCCGCCGCTATAAGAAGCGCCCGATCTACTGGCTGTTCTCCAGCCCCAGAGGCACGTTCAACGCGCTGATCTATATGCACCGCTATCGCGCCGATACGGTGAGCACGGTGCTAGATTACCTTCGGGAGTTCCGCCGCAAGCTGGACGCGCACCGAAGCCAATTGGAGGCCATCAGCACCAGCTCGGCATCCACCCAGGCCGAGAAGGTCAAGGCGCTCAAGGAGATCGAGAGCGTCAGCCGAGACATCGATGAACTGGACGTCTACGAGCGGGACGTCCTATATCCTCTGGCAACGCAACGCATTGAAATCGATCTCGATGATGGCGTGAAGGTCAACTATGCGAAATTTGGCGCGGCATTGAAGCCGATCAAGGGGCTGGCAGCCGAGGAAGAGTAGTCATGGAAGTCCGTAAGCTGCACCTTCAAAATTTTCGCGGCGTGACTGTCCTCGACCTTGAGCTCAATCCCCGGCTGAACGTGTTTGTGGGTGTGAACGGATCCGGAAAGTCGTCCGTCCTCGATGCGCTTTCTGTGTTGCTGTCCTGGTTCACCAGTCGCGTCAGCAATCCTCGCGGCTCGGGAAAGCCGATCGCCGAACTCGACATCCGGAATGACACGAGCCATGCCGAGCTAGCTATCGGATGCGACCACGATGGTCAGTTCATCAGGTGGGCCATAGCGAAGTCGCGAAAGGGACGCGTCTCGGAGGGACGCTCGGAGTTTGGCATGCTCAACGAGCTGACGCGGGGCGTTCAGCAGGAGATCACCGATTCAGAGGGTGCTGTGAACGTTCCCCTGCTTGTCTACTATCCGGTGAACCGTGCGGTCATCGATGTCCCTCTCCGAATCCGTCAGAGGCATAGTTTCGATCTGTTGTCAGCCTATGACGAGGCCCTGACGAGCGCCTCGAACTTCCGGCGCTTCTTTGAATGGTTCAGGGAGCGGGAAGACCTCGAAAACGAAAACCTTCGTGACGCCATCCAACAAAATAGCCATCGAGCGCCTTCCTCCGGAGACCCGCATCTCAACGCGGTCAGGCGCGCTATTACGATGTTCATGCCAGATTTTGCCAATCCCCGGGTGCGTCGGAACCCGTTGCGCATGGAAGTGGACAAGCAAGGGGGCACTCTAAGCGTTTCCCAGCTTTCGGGCGGCGAGAAATGCCTGATGGCGATGATAGGCGACTTGGCGCGCCGGCTGGCGATTGCAAATCCAACCATGAGCGATCCACTTGGCGGTGAAGGCGTCGTCCTTATTGATGAACTCGACCTCCACCTCCACCCCCAGTGGCAACGCATGCTTGTCCCGAAGCTCACGGAGGTATTCCCGAAGTGCCAGTTCATCGCATCGACCCATTCACCTCAAATCATCACCCATGTTCACCCGGAAAGC
This sequence comes from Mesorhizobium sp. M6A.T.Cr.TU.017.01.1.1, assembly GCF_004023115.1. Classification (NCBI taxonomy): domain Bacteria; kingdom Pseudomonadati; phylum Pseudomonadota; class Alphaproteobacteria; order Hyphomicrobiales; family Phyllobacteriaceae; genus Mesorhizobium; species Mesorhizobium sp. M6A.T.Cr.TU.017.01.1.1. The sequence continues at coordinate 10,068 of NZ_RZTA01000120.1, read as the reverse complement.
CTTTTCCTCATCCGCAACGAGGGCACGAAGATGTGGGTGGAAAAACCCGCGGAGTCTTACGGGAAGAGTGCGAACCGTATTCTGGAGGATCTGATGGGCCTGGAGACAACCCGACCGACCGAAGTTTCCCGGGGCCTGGAGACGGTCTTCAATTTCATTAATGACGGTCAGCTCGACCAAGCTCGAGGTCTCATTGCCGAGCTGAAAACCGAGATCGGTCCCGACCCTGAACTCGACCGCGCCTCGGTGCTCATCAAACGGAAAGAGCTCATCCGGAAATGAAGTTCGTCGAAAAAAGGGAAGAGCCGGATGAGTTCGTTTCTTGGAAGGAAAAAGCAAACGACGATTGGACGCCGACCTATGGTATCTTAGCAGGCCCGCCAAAGCAGGCGGTGCATCAAGCCCTATTGGCTGAACAGGGCTGGATATGTTGCTACTGTGAATCCCAGATCGACGAGAACGACTCTCACATCGAGCACCTGCGACCGCAAAGTGACCCGACGGTCGACGCTCTCGATTTTTCCAATATGCTGTGCTCGTGCCAACGCGATACCCGTAAGGGGGAGCCGCTCCATTGTGGCAACGCGAAAGGCGATTGGTACGACGCAGATCTATTTGTCGTGCCAATTGATCCGGCATGCGAGGAGCGTTTCGAGTACACGGGCGACGGCAGGATCCTGCCGTCTCAACAAGCGGCTGTTGCCGCCGCCGAGACGATAGACAAACTCGCGCTCGACATACGCAAGCTGAATGCTCGACGCGTCGAAGCGATGGCTCCCTTCCTCGATGAAGACTTGGCGGAAGACGAGTTGCGCCGCTTTGTCACCGGATATCTGGCGAAGGGTCAGGATGGGCGGTTTAACCCGTTCTGGACCACGATCAGGCACATGTTCGGGGGCCTTCAGAATTGACCATTGCACGCATAGCCGCCAGCCTCGCCAGCCAGTTCGAAAAGCACCGCATCGTCTTCTGGTATGACGCGGAGCACAGCTTCCGCGACGCCTTTCAGGCCGTGTCGATTCCTGGCGTAGAGAAGGTCGAGATCGCCAACAACGAATTCGGCCTTAAGCACCGAATCCTTCGCGAGGCGCCGAAACAAAAGTTCTTTCTTTACAAGGAAGGATCGGAGCCGGACCGGATCGAAAACTGGCTGCTGGATGTGCAACTGGCCAATGGCGAGTTCCGGATGGACCAGGTTTCAAACTGGCTGTCGGAACTGGGTCTCGGCATCTCCTTCTCGGACCTCGTCCGCAAGCATGAGGAGTTCTTCCGCGCGGCAAAGCGCATCGAGCAGCTAAAGCGACTGCTCAGGCCGGACGACACGGCAAGTGCCCTCCGCCTGAAGATGCTGGCGGTCTGCGCCAACGCGGATCCGACCTTCGACGCAGTGGCCGAAAACCTGCTGGCCGAGCACGCCGAGAAGAAGGACGACAGGCTACGGCTGATAACCCGTTTCGCCCTGGATGAATTCTTGTGGGAGCAGATGGACCGGCACTACGGTTATCGCGCCAAGGATCCGTCTATTCCCGATTTCGCGATCGAGCTGTTCAAGTCCTGCTATGCCTTTGGTGTCCGGTCGGATGCGCGCCTCTCCTCCGAGGCGCTGGTGTTCTTTCGGCGGTGGAAGAACAACCGCAACACGGCCGAATCTTTCGAAACGCTCTCGGCGGAATACGAGGAGGCACTCGTCATTCCGACCGATCTCGCCAAGCGCGATTTCCGGACGCTGATGGAACTCGATTATTTCCGCGAGATCGACCGGGAAATCATCCGGAACCTGGTTCGAGAGGTAGGTGCCCAGACGGTGCCCCATGCCGACGTGGTCAGCTGGATACGCCAGCGACGCCAGAGCCACTGGTATCAGGAATTCGCCGACCTCTATCAGGCGCTAGGACATGCTGCGGATTTCCTGCAGTCCGTCGCCCAGGCGACGCTGAACATGGAGTCCTTGTCGGACGGGGCTCGGCGGTACGCCCAGTCATGGTTCCGCATCGACCAGCTCTATCGCCAGTTCGTCTTCTACATGCAGCGTTCCGCACAGGCCTCGTTGATGGGGGACTTGTTCAAAAGGATCGAGAACCTCTACGTCAACACGTACCTCCTCAAGCTCAACAACCGCTGGCAGGAACACATAGATGTAGCTGACCATTGGGAAGCGCCGCCGATCATGCGCCAGCGAGAATTCTACGCGTCGCAAGTCGCCCCCTATAGGCGAAAGGACCTAAAGCTTTGCGTCGTGGTTTCCGATGCCATGCGTTACGAGGTCGGAGAAGAGCTGCTCGGCCGCATTCGGAGCCTCGACCGCTACGATGCCGAGATCGAGCCGGCACTGGCGTCGCTTCCGAGCTATACGCAACTCGGGATGGCATCGTTGCTGCCCAACGAGCAAATCCGGATCGCCGACGACGACACAGGAGTCGTCCTGGTCGACGGCATAAGCTCCCAAGGACTTGTGAACCGACGGAAGATCCTTGAGAGAGGCCGCGCCGGCGACCGGGTTGCCGCCCTGAAGGCCGAAGAAGTGATGGCCATGAAAGGCGACGAGGCACGGACCCTGCTGCGCGATCACGACGTCGTCTACATCTACCACAACCGCATAGATGCGGCCGGAGACAAGATGGTCTCGGAGGAGCGGGTCTTCGAGGCAGTCGAAGACTCCCTCGACGAGCTCGTCAAGCTCGTCAAGAAGCTGACGGCGGCGAATGCCAGCAATCTCGTTCTGACCGCCGATCACGGCTTCATCTACCAGCACCGTCCCATCGAGGAGAGCGACTTCTCAGGAGCCGAGGTTATCGGCGATACGCTCCTGTTCAAGGATCGCCGTTTCGTGCTGGGCAAAGGACTCGCCGCGCAATCCGGTCTCCGGAAGTTCGAGCCCGCCGCCCTCGGTCTCGAGGGCGACGTCGAGGTGCTCATCCCGAAATCGATCAACCGCCTGCGCCTCAAAGGTTCTGGCAGCCGCTATGTACATGGCGGCGCCTCCCTGCAGGAAGTCATCATCCCCGTCCTGAAGATCAACAAGAAGCGGCAGAGCGACCTGTCTGCGGTCGAGGTCGAGATCGTCGCCAGCTCGAACAAGACGATAACCTCCGCCCAGATTTCCGTGCTTTTCTATCAGTCGACCCCGGTCACCGAGAAGGCACAGCCGCGGCGGCTGCGGGCGGGCATCTACAGCGGTGCCGGCGAGCTGATTTCCGACAGCCACGATCTCCTGTTTGACTTCCCTTCCGAGAATCCCAGAGAGAGGGAAATGCCAGTTCGATTCCTGCTGTCGAAGAAGGCTGACAATTTCAACGGACAGGAAATCGTGCTGAAGCTCGAGGAGCAGCACGCTGGAACGTCCCACTTCAAGGAATACCGGAGCATGCGCTATCTGTTGCGCCGGAGCTTCACAAGCGACTTCGACTTCTGAGGAGCGGGCGATTGAACGAGCTGGATACGAAAATCAATGCGGCCTTCCCGGGTCTGGTGGTCCGAAAGGACCTGGTCAAGGCAGTCAAGGGGAACGCAATCGTTCCAACATATGTCCTGGAATACCTTCTCGGTCAGTACTGCGCGACCAGTGACGAGGCTTCGATCCAGTCCGGCATCGAGACGGTCAAGGAGATCTTGCGCAAGCACTATGTCCACCGGAACGAGGCAGGACTCGTCCGCTCGAACGTTCGGGAGAAGGGCCGCTACAAGGTCATCGACAAGATCAGCGTTGCATTGAACGACAAGAACGATGCCTACGAGGCGGAATTCGCGAACCTCGGCATCAAGAAGGTCGTTGTCGATTCCGGAACGGTGAAGTCCCACCCCAAGCTGCTGGTGGCCGGAGTTTGGTGCATCGCGGATGTCGAATATGAGCACACCGAGGACAAAGCCGTCTCGCCATGGATTCTCGGCACCCTTAAGCCGATCCAGCTCTCCCATTTCGACTACGAAGCCTATCTGAAGGCTCGCCAGGAATTCACGACCTACGAGTGGATCGACCTTCTGATCCAGAGCATAGGTTTCGACCCGGAGATGTTTGGGAAACGCAGCAAGCTGATCCAGCTGATGCGGCTCATCCCGTTCGTCGAGCGCAACTACAACCTCATCGAGCTCGGGCCGAAGGGGACGGGAAAGTCACACATCTATTCGGAATTCTCACCTCACGGAATTCTGATCTCGGGTGGCGAGGTGACCGTGCCCAAGCTGTTCGTGAACAACCAGTCCGGCAAGCTCGGGCTCGTGGGATATTGGGACGTCGTCGCGTTCGACGAGTTCGCCGGGCGGCAAAAGCGGGTGGACAAGTCGCTTGTCGACATCATGAAAAACTACATGGCGAACAAGACATTCTCCCGAGGTGTGGAGACGCTGGGCGCCGAGGCCTCAATGGTGTTCGTTGGAAACACGAAGCACAACGTCCCCTACATGCTCAAGCACACGGACCTCTTCGAGGAGGTTCCGGAGAAATACTACGACTCGGCGTTCATCGACCGCCTCCACGCCTACATACCCGGCTGGGAGGTGGACGTGATCCGCGGAGAAATGTTCTCCAACGGCTATGGATTCGTCGTCGACTATCTCGCCGAAATCCTGCGGCACCTCAGAAGCGACGACTATTCCGATCGCTACAAGGACTTGTTTCGGCTATCCTCGGCCATCTCGACCCGCGACCGCGACGGGATCAACAAGACCTTCTCCGGCCTGATGAAGATCCTTTTCCCGGGCGGTGGCGCCTCGCCCGACGAAATCGAAGAGCTTCTCAGGCTCTCTATTGAAGGAAGGAAACGCGTCAAAGATCAGTTGATGCGGATCGATACGACCTATCCCGCCATCGATTTTTCCTACTTCGCCGAAGGAGAGCGGAAGCTTGCCGTCACCACACTCGAGGAAGACGAGTACCCGACCTACTATCACCGCCGGGGAAGCACCGCGGCGCAACCGGGAGATCCGACGGACGTCCGGAAAGATGCGCCATCCGGGAACAGCGTTTCCTCAGCCAGTAAGGCTGAAGGAGACCTCGATGGAGCGCGTGAGGGCCATCGCGTATTCAGCGAAAACCAGAAGGGCATCTCCTTTGACCTGCTCTTTGGTTCCTACGTCAAGGGCGCGGGCAAGATCACTGTCACCGACCCCTACATCCGTCTCTTCTACCAGGTGCGGAACCTAATGGAGTTTATCGAGACGGTCGTGAAGCACAAGGCGCCCGAGGACGAGGTGGACGTGCACCTCGTGACGGCGCGTGACGACCTTAAAGCGGATCAACAAAAGGCAAATCTGCTCTCAATCGAGGAGTCGTGCCTCGGTTCGGGGGTAAATTTCACCTGGGAGTTCGACGCTACCGGAACCATCCATGCGCGGCACATAGTGACGGACACGGGCTGGAAAATCTCCCTCGACCGAGGCCTCGACATCTTCCAGCATTACGAGATGAACGACGCGTTCAGCCTGTCGAACCGGCTTCAGCAGTTCCGGTCCGCCAAAGCGTTTGAAGTGACGTACATGCGTGAGGCTAGAGCGAACAAGCTCTAGAACAGATGATATTTCCGTGCCGGCGCCGGCTCCGAAATTAGCGTTCCGGCGCCTTCACCTGATACGACGTTACGATGTTGCCTCCTACCCCTTCAACGGCTCCGCCGCGAATTTCGCGGGTCGTCAGTTTGTTAAGGAGCCGCCCAAATTTGGCGTGAAAATGCATACAGGATCTTTCCCCGATCGGATATTTCGTCTTCTGACCACCTGTCTTTTCTAACGAAATCCTTGGTTAGCATTAAGATGGATTGATCCTCGAATTCCTGCCGCTTTTTGCTGAACGCTAGATTGCTAACGCCGCTATTGAAGGATTGGGTAACAAGCGTGAGATTGCCGAGCGTATGTTTGATCCGGTTACGGCGTACGATCTGCCCCACGGCAGATTCGTTCTCAAGGACCGCAAAGAACGCCTGGTTGAAATCTGCCTCAGTCGGCTGCACTTCGCTAACCATTGGCCAATGCTGACGCCATTGTTGAGGCAGGATATGCTCGACGGTAAGCGTCTCGGGGAGAGATTGGTGTTCCTGCTTCTTGCCGCGCTTGGCTAGCTCTATCTCGGACAGTAGCGTTCGAAGGCGTGCTGGCCCAAGCGTCGTGTAGAGAGGTTTGGTTCCGATGGCATTCTCGAATTCCGCATCTTGCGGAAAGCGGCCACTCTCTGATGTTAAGCTGAGCAGATATGCACGCAGATTCTCGTAACTCCATCCCTTCTTGTCCATGTCTGCGACAACCATAAGAAACAGGTTGTTGTAGTTCTTAGAGGTCAGCCCGCATACCGCCCGGCGCACGATTAGGGATAGAACAAGGTCAAGGGATGCCTGCTTTTCGGTTTCGCCCATATTGCTTGACCACAGGCGAAGGAGCAGGGGATTGATCGTTGTGACATCCCACGGCCGAAGCCTGGCGGAAAACACGGCCAAGGGTGAGCCCGAGGTCCGTTCGACAATGTCGCGATATACCTTGCCGTACGCTTCAAGGTCCTGGATCTCGGCCTGCACGTTCGCGTACCGGGGAACCGTGCTGTTGCGAGCCGGTCTCAGGAACGCTTTGTATTCGGAGAAAAGTTTGGAGATAGTGACATCGCCGGCCATTTTCCCTGCGATAAAGTTGGCAATGAAGAACTCGATACGCTGCTTCTTATAGCGACCTTGCTTCTCCATCACACTCCAGAACGGAGCCTCAAAGGGTTTCCAATGTCGCTTGAACAGAACCTCCGCATTCTCCCCGCGCGCATCGGCTCGCTGAAATATGTTGTTGCGGACTAAATCAGCCGCCAGCAAAGGCTCTCCGCGGTCATTCAAGGTTTCAAAGATGACCTGTGCGTCATCGCCTTCGTCCAGGACGATCTCGACAACTTTGAATTCCTCCAGCAGCGATTGCCAAATTGCGTCGAGCTTGAGTTCCTTTGGTATGCCATCCTCGCTTGCAGGGGCGGTCGTGTTCTCGACCTCGGGGGCCTCCACCAGATCGTCGTGAAGATCATCTGTCTCGACAGAGTGCTTGATGCGATCGTAGAAATATCCGTATGCGCGGAGCATCGACGGCGTCGTGTTGTATTCCTTGACTTGGTCCCTACTGGAATTCGCGTACCACTGATCCGCGTAGGCCTTCTTTAGCGCCGCGCGGTCCTTCGACGCTATGATGTCAACGAAGAGCTTTCGGTTCGATTCTGTGGGCCAAACTTTGTAGATTTCGATATCAGCGTCCTCCATGAGTTGGGGGTCGCTATTCAGTACGTAGCGCGTGATATTGCCGACAGTAGTTTCGTGACCGATCGATTGAGCGTAGTGGCGCGCCGCTGTCAAAAACAGTTGGAACGTTGTTAGCCGTTGCTGACCGTCCACCACTTGAAAGGAGGGAACCTGCTTTACCGAAGGCTTTGCCCGGCTTTCCAAGACAACCGCGCCCATGAAGTGAGAGAAGCGTCGTTCCCGTCCGGCCAGCCGCTCAATGGCCTTTGTCCTAATGTCCTGCCAGAAAGGCTCCCACTGCTTCTCGCGATTCCAGACATAGTGACGCTGGTAAATTGGAACGCAGTATCGATTCCGATTTTGCAGCAATGTGCCGATTTCAACAGGTCCTGCCTTCATTTTTTCCTCCCGACTTAGGCTGCTATACAAGGTGGCGAAGTGGGACCCGCACGGAACCGTGTCTCTGGTCGACTTTCCCACAGATCAATCCCTCAGAGCAATTAGGAGTGCCAATTGGGAAATTTCTTATTTGGAACGGATCTCAGCCGCGAAATTCGGTCTATTCTTGCTGAGAAAGGAGCGAAGTGCGCCGTCGCTTTTTGGGGACGTGGGTGCGAGAGCTGGGTAATCGGGCTCGACTGCAAGGTCGTCGCCACCTTGCGCATGGGTGGCACAAATCCGCGCGCTTTGCGCAACGTACGAGCTGAAATAAGGCAATGCGACACGCTTCATGCGAAGGTGTACATCGGCCGAAATCGCGCAGTAGTAACGTCTGCAAATGCTTCGATCAACGGGCTTGCCCTTCAAGGGTTAGAACAGGCGAGCTGGATCGAGGCAGGCATTCTCGTCGAGGATCTTCGCGACATCCGGAATTTGATGACCTATGGTCCAATAGCTCGAAGCCGATCACTGACCCAGATTGGAACGAAGCAGAGCGGCTATGGGATATGCGAGCGATATCTTACAAGCCATCGGTCGCAAGTTTCGCTGACTTTGATATTGGCGCTGAAGAGTTGCCAATCGTGTCATTTGTCGGCGATGACGAGGAATGGACTACAAATGAGAAGGCCATCGAAGACGCGTTGGGGGGAAAAGGCGTAGAACTAAATCGCCGAGTGGAAGAGGGGTTTTGGGTAGTCCACGATGATGACAGACCTGTCCTCGCAAACCGCTGGCTGCTGGTGTGGCAGAGACTATCGTCCGGACAACCAAGCAAACGCGCGCCTTGGTTTCTCCAGTTGAGCGGCATCGTGGTAACAGGGGGGTTCAGCTGGGCTTCCGACGGCTTACCACAAAATGTTGTATTGGCTTCTGAGACTGTCAGTCCGCCTCCGTTCAACCCTCGGGAACTTCGTTTCCGGAAAGCCTTCGACAAGGTACTCAGGAGCCCTGTGTTTTCGGACCTACGTGACAACGATGTTCCTGGAGAAGCGTGGCACTTTCACCGCCAGCAAAAAACCCGACAATTCTGGTCAGCTGTTAAACAAGAGTATTTGAGCGCGGTATAACATAGCCAAAGTCGCCGACATTGTCGGCATGCTCCCGCATGGCCTAGCGGCGTTCATTTGCTAGTTTTCGTCCCGATGAACCTCAGTCGATCGAATAGACGGTCGAAACAAGATTCGCCCATTTCGTCCGATCAAGTGGGTCCCCCCACTTTCCCTCCATCTGAGCCATTTTCGGGTCCATGCTTCCCGAAATATTCAGATGCCTGGCACGCCTTGCCCAAACTTCTAGCATCAGGACAAAGCCATCGGGGTTCCTGAGCGGATCAGTGCGGCCAGCGAGGTTTAAATCGGCGGGTCACGGTAGCGGTTAGTGTCGTTGCAAGCCAGGAGGCGAGCGGCACCTGCGATCAACGAGTTCGCGATAGCCTGGAACCCAATCGGCTTCGAATGACTTGTTCGTGGTTAGCTCTCGAAGGGAGAACCCATTGCCCGCACCTGACGAAATGGATGTCGTCCTCGAAAAGCTGCCTTTGAGGATCGGCGCCTACGTGCCCGACGACTTGCTGGAAGACTGGTTCGCGCCGGGAACGGGCATGAACCCGGTCAGCAAGGAAGCGCTGGCGGCCGCCAAGGCTTACGGATGGCGCTTCGAATGCGAGTTCAAGCACTATCCCGAACGGATGGAGGGCGTGTTCTGGAAGTGGGTGCCGGCAATCTGATCCGCGCCATGCGGCCCAGACTCCTTGGCGCTTCGGTGATCGAGATTTTCGCGAACGTGATCGCTGTCCTGACCGCCTCAGCCTATCGGCGTCGTCACCTTTCCGGTTCCGCCGCATTCGGGGCAGGTGCGGCCGTCGATCATGCCTGTCCCGGCGCAGCGGTGACAAATTTTCTCGCCGACGCCGGCAATGCCTGCCGCGTCGGCATTGGCTTGCCCAAATTGCTCGGGTTTGCCTCGCAGCTTGCCTCGCAACCGGGCGACGGTCTCGTCGACTTCAA
>NZ_RZTA01000120.1:0-418 GCF_004023115.1 Mesorhizobium sp. M6A.T.Cr.TU.017.01.1.1 | reverse complement strand
GCTTGCTGCCCGGCACGCCTTCGCCGGATTGGCCGATTGTTTCATTGCGCTGCCGGTCGTTGGTGCCTGTCGTTATCTCTAGTTTTTGAGCCATTGCAGTACTCTTTTGCGGAGGCGCAGCTCTCAACTCCTGCGGTTCGAACGCCTCAGCTCCGCATAGGTTCCGGTTGGCAATCGTTCGCCGGCGGGCCGGTGGAAAACGGTACGAGATCGGCGAGCTCATCGCCCAAAACATCGGGGGATTCCCTTCAATGGCGCAGCCGCAGCCTTTGCGTCAGCCCAGCCGCTCCGACCGCACTTTCACATCGTCGCTCAGCTGCCGCACGATCTCGGCGGTCTTGCGGATATCCGCTTCGTCGAGAGCGACGCCCATGGTCGCGGCGATCGCCATCAGCTGGGCGTTCAGCTCGCCGTAGCG
>NZ_RZTA01000011.1:21276-90224 GCF_004023115.1 Mesorhizobium sp. M6A.T.Cr.TU.017.01.1.1 | reverse complement strand
TGGTCGTGGGTCACGTAGATCATTGTTGTGGCAGGCATCGACTCCTTGAGCTTGGCGATCTCGATGCGGGTGGCGACGCGCAGTGCCGCGTCGAGGTTCGACAGCGGCTCGTCGAACAGGAAGACCTTCGGGTTGCGCACGATGGCGCGGCCGATGGCGACGCGCTGGCGCTGGCCGCCCGACATCGCTTTGGGCAAGCGGTCGAGATATTTGGTCAGCTGCAGGATTTCCGCCGCTTGGCGCACCCGCTTGTCGATCTCGGCCTTGCTCTCCTTGCCGATCTTCATCGAGAACGCCATGTTGTCGTAGACGGTCATGTGCGGATAGAGCGCATAGGACTGGAACACCATGGCGATGCCCCGCTTCGACGGCGGCACGTCGTTGACCACCTCGCCGGCGATCTTGAGTTCCCCGGAGGTGATTTCCTCAAGCCCGGCGATGGACCGCAGCAAGGTCGACTTGCCGCAACCCGAAGGGCCGACGAAGACGATGAACTCGCCCGACTTTATGTCGAGGTCGATACCGTGGAGAATGTTGAGATTGCCGTATGATTTCTTCACTTGCCTTAGCGTGACATCGGCCATGGGTTCCCTCCAGTGAATTGCAAACTCAGTCGATGCGCCCGAACCAGGCGCCGTAGCCGCCGAGGCGGATAGAGCCGGCGCCAGTCTGTCCCCAAAACCCGTGCCCCGGCAAGGGCTGCAGCGAGCGTCCGCCGAGATTGACTTCCGCCGGTCGGCTGCCGAGATTGAAGACGCAGACGATCTGCTCGTTGCCCTCGCGGCGCGTGAAGGCGACCGTATCGCCCTCGCTCTCGATGAAGTCGATATCGCCCTTGGCCAGCGCCGGATGCAAACGGCGGAAGGCGAGAAAGCGCCGGTAGTGTTCAAGCAGCGAGCTGTCGTCGCCCTGCTGCACATCGACCGCTTGCGAAAGGTGCTTGGCGGGCACGGGCAGCCATGGCTTTGCCTTGGAGAAGCCGCCATTGCTGTCGGAGCCATCCCAGACCATCGGCGTGCGGCAGCCGTCACGGCCCTTGAATTCCGGCCAGAAGCGGATGCCGTAGGGGTCCTGCAGATCCTCGAATTGCAATTCCGCTTCGCCAAGACCAAGCTCCTCGCCCTGATAGATGCAGACCGAGCCGCGCAGCGACATCAGCAGCGCCGAGATCACCTTGAGATAAGCGGTCTGGTCGGCTTCACCGGCCGCCCAGCGCGAGGCAGTGCGCATCACGTCGTGGTTGGAGAACGCCCAGCACGACCAGCCGTCGCTGGCGACCTTGCCGAAGGCTTCCAGCACCGAGCGCACCTTGGCCGCGCTGATTTTTTCGGGCGCCAGGAAGTCGAACGAATAACACATGTGCACGCGCTTGCCGCCGGCCGTATAGGCCGCCACCACCTCCAGCCCGCGTTGCGAATCGCCGACTTCGCCGACCGCCGCTGTCGCCGGATATTCGTCGAGCAGGGCGCGGAAGCGCTCGAGGAAGCCGAGGTTTTCGGGGCGGCTCTTGTCGTAGAGGTGGTCCTGGTAGTTGTAAGGGTTGACGGAAGGAGCAGTCTGGTCGTTGCGTTCTTCGGGCGGCAGCGGCGGATTGTCCTCCAGGCCCTGGCTGTGGAAATAGAAGTTGATGGTGTCGAGGCGGAAACCGTCGACACCGCGCTCCAGCCAGAAGCGGGTGACATCGAGCAGCGCGTCCTGGACGGCGCGACTGTGGAAATTAAGATCGGGCTGCTCGGCCAGGAAATTATGCAGGTAATATTGCTGGCGGCTGGTGTCCCATTGCCAGGCAGAGCCGCCGAAGATTGACAGCCAGTTGTTGGGTGGCGTGCCGTCGGGCTTGGCGTCGGCCCAGACATACCAGTCTGCCTTGGGATTGGTGCGGCTCGAGCGGCTTTCCCTAAACCACGGATGGATGTCGGCCGTATGCGACAGCACCTCGTCGATCATCACCTTGAGCCCGAGCCTGTGCGACTCGGCGGTCAAGGCATCGAAATCGGCCAGCGTGCCGAACATCGGATCGACGTCGCAATAGTCTGACACGTCGTAGCCGAAATCCTTCATCGGTGATTTGAAGAACGGCGAGATCCAGATGGCATCGACGCCGAGCGCAGCGATATAGGGGAGCCTGGCGATGATGCCCCTGAGGTCGCCGATGCCGTCGCCGTTCGAATCCTGATAGCTGCGCGGATAGATCTGGTAGATCACGGCACCGCGCCACCAGTCGCGGCCGACGGCGAGGTCGGGGCTCAACGTCGCTTTCACAGCGGATTGCATGATCTCAACCACCTTTCACTGAGCCGGCGAGCAGCCCGCGGACGAAATAGCGCTGCAGCGAGAAGAACACGATCAGCGGCACGACAATGGTGATGAAAGCCGATGTCGTCAGGATCTCCCAGTCGCCGCCGCGCGAGCCGAGCAACGCATTGAGCTTGGCGGTCAGCACGATCTGGTCGCCCTCAGTGCCGAGGAAAACCATCGCAACCAGCAGGTCGTTCCACACCCACAGAAACTGGAAGATGGCGAAGGAGGCCAGCACCGGGAACGACAGCGGCAGCACGATCTTGACGAAGATCTCGAAATCGCTGGCGCCGTCGATGCGCGCCGATTCCATGATTTCGCGCGGCAGGCCGGCAATGTAGCTTCTCAGGAGATAGATAGCGAAAGGCAGACCGAAGCCGGTATGCGCCAGCCAGATGCCGAGATAGGTTTTCGACGGCACGCCGAAGAAGCTGCCGACGCCGTTGTAGAGCTTCAGCAGCGGGATCAGCGACATTTGCAGCGGCACGACCAGGAGGCCGATGATAACCGCGATGAGCAATGCCCGGCCGGGAAAGCGCATCCAGGCCAGCGCATAGGCCGCGAACGCCGCGATCAGGATCGGGATGACAGTCGCCGGGATGGTGACGGTCAGCGAATTCATGAACGAGCGGCCGATGCCCTCCGAAAACAGCACCGTATTGTAATTGTCGGTGGTGAACTTCGGCGGCGCCGACGAGGCGTAGTAGACGCGCTGGCCGCGCTTGCCCTCGAAGGGCTTCGTTGAGGTCATGACGAAACTGCCGTCGGCGTTGAGCTGCAAGGTCTCGCCGTCGCCGAGATCGGCTGTCGTGCCGGCGGGATATTGCGTCGGCGCCGCCGACTTGACGCCGAAGGCGCTGATGTCGCGGGCCGCATCCTCGCCGAAGATGTTGCCCTCGAGGACGAACTTGCCGTCCTTCTCGACTTGCGCCGAGGCGGGTGGCAGCCGGCCCGCTTCCGTCTGGGTGGAACTGGCAAACGAGTTCCACCAGCCCGAGGCGATGATCTGATCCTTGTCGCGCAGCGACGAGACGAGAATGCCGAGGGTCGGGATGGTCCAGATCGCGACGAAGATGAAGACGGCGATATGGACGCCGAAACGGCTGGCAAAAGACTTTCCGGTCGCCACGGCCATCTCAATGTCCTCCCGTCTCTTTGTTCGCCTGGCGGATGTTCCAGACCATGATCGGAATGACCGCGATCATGATGATGATGGCGATGGTCGCGCCACGGCCGAAATCACCGCCGCCGCGGAACATCCAGTCGAACATCAGATTGGCCAGCACCTGGCTGTTCCATTGGCCGTTGGTCATGGTCAGCACGATGTCGAACACCTTCAGCACCAGGATGGTGATGGTGGTCCAGACGACGGCGATCGTGCCCCAGATCTGCGGCACCATGATCTTCCAGAAGATCTGGAACGGATTGGCGCCGTCGATGACGGCCGCTTCCAGCGTCTCTTCGGGAATCCCCCGCAAGGCTGAGGACAGGATGACCATGGCAAAGCCGGTCTGGATCCAGATCAGGATGATCATCAGGAAGAAATTGTTCCAGAACGGCAGCGATATCCAGACCTGCGGCTGGCCGCCGAAATACTGGATGATGGCGTTGAGCAAGCCGATCTGCGTCTGGCCGGCGCCTCTATACTCATAGATGAATTTCCAGATGACGCTGGCGCCGACAAAGGAGATGGCCAGCGGCAGGAAGATGAGGCTCTTGGCGATGGTGCCCCACCAGATCTTGTCGGTGAGGACGGCGATGATCAGCCCGAGGAAGGTGCAGGCGGCAGGCACGACCGCCAGCCAGATGATGTTGTTGAGGATGGAGGTGCGGAACTCGCGGTCGCCGAGCGCCCATTCATAGTTGGCGAAGCCGACGAAATTGGCGCCGCCGCGATCGAGGAACGACAGCCTGAGCGTTTCCACGACCGGGTAGATCAAATAGATGGTGAGGATTATCATGGCCGGGCCGACGAACAGCCACGGCCGGATCATCCCCTGCCGGCGCAAATTGTCGATGGCCGCAGCACCTGCGACGCCGCGCGACGGGAAGATGATGTCCACCAGCTTGTTGGCGCCCCAGAAATAGGCGACGCAGCCGCCGACGCCGACGATGATGACAAATATGGCCGAGAAAATCTGAGCCGCCACGGGTCCCTCCCTCTGCGCATGATCCGCCAGTCGAGAATGGCTTTGGCGACGGGATCATGGGCCGATTCAGTTGTTGAGAGCGATCGAACGCAACCCGGTTTCCACCATTGCTGATCGCACTCCAAGCTGGAATGTCGTTGTACTCGTGACAATCGGTGCGGCGCGGGCCGCCGGTCGGATCCGGGCCATTGAGGCCCGGATCCATTCAGGATCGGTGGTCCGCACGTTCAGCCGGGGACGCCTACTTGATCGCGTCCCAGCTCTTCTGGATGTCGGTGGCGACATCCTGGGCGGACTTGCCGCCGACGAGATCGATCATGCCGGTCCAGAAGGCGCCGGCGCCGATCTTGCCCGGCATCAGGTCGGATCCGTCGAAGCGGAAGGTCGAGGCTTTGGCAAGGATTTCGCCCTGCTTCTTCAGCGCGTCGCTGGCATAGGCATCCTTGTTGACCGATTTGAGCGGCGTCACGAAACCGCCCTGGGCCATCCATATCTCATGGGCGAGCGGCATCTTCAGGAATTCGATGAACGCGCGGGCACCCTTGCTATCCTTGGTGATCATGGCCAGCGTGCCGGCGCCGAGCACTGGGGTGCCGAGGTCGGGCTTGGAGGCGTAAGGTGGGAAGTAGAAGAAGTCGGCATCCTGGCCGATCTCGGTGCCTTCCGGGAAGAAGGTCGGGATGAACGACGCCTGATGATGCAGATAGCATTTCGGCGGCACCGAGAACAGGCCTTTCGGGCTGTCGCGGAAGTCGGTCGCCGCCACCGCCTTGGCGCCGCCGTCGACCATTTTGTCGTCGGTCGCGATCTTGCCGAAAACGTCGATGGCATTGACCACCGCGGGATCGTTGAACGGAATCTCGTTCTTCACCCACTTGTCGTAGGTCTCGGGCGTCTGGGTGCGCAGCATGATGTCCTCGACCCAGTCGGTCGCCGGCCAGCCGGTGGCGCCGCCCGAACCGAGCCCGATGCACCATGGCGTGCCGCCGTCGGCGATGATCTTCTTTTCGAGCTCGGCGAGCTCTTCCTGCGTCTTCGGCACCTCGTAGTCGGCTTCCTCGAAATTGTCAGGCGAGTACCAGACCAGCGATTTCACGTCGGCCTTGTAGGGAAAGGCGAAGAAGCCCGGCTTGCCGTCCTTGTCGTTGAAGGTGCCGAGATCGACCCATGACTGGCCGGCGCCGTAATTGTCTTTGATCCAGTTGGCGGTGTCGTCGCCGAGCGGCGTCAGCAGGCCCTTGGACGCCAGGTCCTGGATCAGGCCCGGCTGCGGCAGCACGGCGATGTTAGGCGGGCTGCCGGCTTGCGTGTCGATGACGATCTGCTGTTCGTAATTTTCCGACGAGGAGTATTTGATCTCGGCGCCGGTGGCTTCCGAGAAATAGTCGAGAACGGTGCGGATGAGGCCCTCGTCCTCGCCGCGCCATGGTCCGAAGATCGACAGCGTCTCGCCCTTGAGGTCGACCTTCTGAAGTTCTTCGTAATTCGCCCAGTTGAAGCGGGGATCTTCGCCCGGCTTGAACTTCAGTTCGGCTTGCGCCGGTGCACCCAAGGCGAGCGCGACAAAGGCGGCGCTCAGCAGAAGCATTTTCTTCATCGGTATTCCCTCCCAGTGGTGACAAACACGGGACGGAACCTCCATTCCGTCCGCCGACGCTGCAGGACTGTGACTCAGTCGGAAAGGAACCGCAACCTTTCGAAGAGTCTTCCAAAGCGCTTTGGTCTTTTCGATCACGCCACTGAATCGATCAGGAGTCAAGAGGGGTCGCGTGCTAATCGATTTAATTTTCGCGATATAAGAGCAACTAAAGTGCGCTGCAGCATGCTTTTTTGGCGCTGCGGCAGCATATTTTGCTTCAAACTGGTCGGAAACGGTGCTTATGGTCTTTGCATCAGGCAGGGCTGCCCGTAGCGGCTAGGCCGATCCATAGTTAAAGCGCTTTGAGGCTTGGAGGCCTCCGGTGAACCTCAAACAGCTCTCCCACATGCTGGCGCTTTCGCAGACAACGGTAAGCCGCGCGCTGAACGGCTACCCGGAAGTCAATGAGGAAACGCGCCGGCGGGTGATCGACGCAGCCAAGCGCCACGGCTACCGACCCAACCCGAGCGCGCGCCGGCTGGCCACCGGCAAGACCGGGATGATCGGTTATGTCTTGCCGACCGGCACGGCCGTCGACATCGACCCGCATTTCGTCGAATTCCTGTCCGGTCTCGGCGACTATGCCCGTTCGCATGAACTCGACCTGGCGCTGTCCCCGGCCGATGCCGACGACCAGGAGACGACCTACCGGCGTATTGTCGCCAACCGGCAGGTCGACGCCGTCTACATCTCCTCGCCGAAGCCGGCCGACCGGCGGGTGGCGCTGGTCAACACGCTCGGCATCCCGTTTATCGTCCATGGCCGCAGCGAAGGGCTCGATTTCGACTACCCTTTCACCGACATCGATAATGAGGGTGCCTTCCACGAGGCGGCACGGCTGCTCGTCCAGCTCGGTCACCGGCGGTTGGCGCTGATCAACGGCGACGACCGCGAGACTTTCGCCATCCACCGCGAGCGTGGCGTGCGCCGGGCATTGGCAGCGAGCGGTCTGGTGCTTGGCGAAGGCCATGTCTGTTCCCTCGCCATGACCGAGGAGAACGGCTACCGCGCCGCCAGACGGTTGCTCGAGCAGAGCGATGCGCCGACAGCGATCGCCTGCTCCAGCCTGATCATGGCGCTCGGCGTCGTGCGCGCGGTGCGCGATCTCGGCCTGACCATCCCGGGCGACCTGTCGCTGATCGCCCATGACGACGTCTTCGCCTGGCTGAAGCCCGAGAATTTTTCGGTGCCGTTGTCGACGACGCGTTCGTCGATCCGCCTGGCCGGCGCCCGCGTCGCCGAGCGCCTGGCGGCGCGGATTTCCGGCCTGGAGGAGGGCGCCCGCGGCGAAGTCTGGCCGGTCGATCTGGTGATCAGGGGATCGGTCGCCGGCGCGCCGGGTTAGGGGGGTCGAAGCCAAATCATTCTGAGCGACGAGTTCGATCCAGTCATCCACGTCACTTGCGCGACGGCGCAAGTTGACCTCGGATGGCACCGTTGGGCCCGTTACCAGACGGCTAGTAAGGACATGGCCGGTCTTTCTTTCAAGGGCTGTCACCATTGAGCCATCGGTGGGCGTGGTTGCGATCAGGCATTCGTGGTATACTTTTGCCGTCTTGAAACCGTGACGCTTACTGCGGTTTGCCTTGGGAGATGCCAAATGCGCGTGTCCTTGCTTCTCATTCCACTGCTGCTTTTGCACATTCCGATTGTATCGCAAGCCGCCGCCATCCACGATGCCGCCATGGAGGGCGATGTCGCGGCGATCACAGCAGCGCTCGATGCGGGCGCTGATGTAGATGAGAGTGATGGAAGCGCAACGCCGCTCTATCTCGCGGTCTTTATGGGCCACATCGAAGCGGCAAAACTGCTCATAGAACGTGGTGCGGACGTCAACGCCCAGACGACTGGTGGTCCCGCACTGATGGCGGCTGTCGGAACAGTCAAGATCGATCTGTTAAACCTGTTGCTAGAGCGGGACGCGGATCCAAATTCCGATCGTGATGGCGAATTCGCCCTTCATGTCGCCGTCACTCTCGATTGTTTCGACTGCGTGAAGGCACTGGTCGAGGCCGGAGCGGACGTGAATGCGAAGGCAATGCACGGCAAGACGCCGCTCCATCTGGCAAAAAACAGGGGGCAACGCGAAATTGCCGACTATCTCTTGGCGCATGGCGTCGTCTTGCCAACGCCAGCGCCAATATCAATGAAGTTGGCTTCTGCCGATGTCGAGAAAGGCCGAACCGAATACACCCGCCGGTGTACTACTTGCCACGAAGCCGAGCCACAGGGAGGGAACAAAATAGGACCGAACTTGTGGAGCGTCGTCGGCCGCGACAAGGCATCCATGGCAGATATGCGTTACTCCGAGGCCTTGCTGGGCTGGGAGGGTGTATGGACGTACGAGGACCTGAACAGATTTCTCTTCGAGCCCATGCTCACCACGCCGGGCGTCAAGATGGAGACTCCCGGTGTCCCGGACGAGACCGAACGGGTCAACATGATCGCCTACTTGCGCACACTCAGTGACAAGCCGATCCCGCTGCCCTGAACCGATGATCTCTTGCGCAAGTGCTGCTACGGACCTGCGTCGGCTAGATTTGCTCAAGTAGCACCTCTGGTGACCCTAAAAGGGCCACTTGCCCAGCGGGCATCAGCCGCCAATGAAACGAACTAGCCAGTTTTCGAACTATTTGACGGGTTTTGGCATGGCCAAGCCGATCCGGCAGTCAGCTCGAACGTCTAAGTTCCACCAATCTCGGGCGCTGGTGGCAGCCAGTGATTGAGTTTCGATGTGCATAAAAGCAGAAGCGTTTAAGCCTACGCCTATTCCTTCGCTGCCGCGGCCGCCTTGGTGTCCAGCAGACCATAGCCGAAATCATTGTCTCGTCCCTTGGGGCCGAGATCCTTGGCCGTGCCGGCCAATGCCTTCTCGACCCAGTCGGCGGAACGATCGGGCGCGGCATGCAACAGATTGGCGATCGCGCCGGTCACAATGGCTGCGGCAAATGAGGTGCCGGTGACCACATCCGAGCCGGCGCCGCTCGGCGCCACCATCTCGACGCCAGGAGCGGAGAGGAAGACGTAGGCGCCACGATTAGCCTGCTGCATCAGCCCGTCCTTGGCATCAGTGGCCGTCACCGCGATGACGCCGTCGAAGGCGGCGGGGTAGCCGTAGGGCGCCTTCGGCCCGTTGTTGCCGGCGGCGGCGACCAGCACGATGCCCAAGGCGCGAGCATTGCGGCAGGCGATGCCGAGCAGGTCGTTCTTCGGTCCGACGAAGCTCATATTGATGATGCGAACATCTTGGCTTGCCGCCCAGTCGAGCGCCGACAGGATGATGTCCATGGTCGACTTGCCGCCCTCGAAAGCTCGGGCATGGTAGATTTTCGCGCCCGGCGCCATGCCTTTGAGCGCGCCGACGCCGGCGATCAGGCCGTCGATCGAGGTGCCATGATCGCGCGCCTCGATCGGCACATCGGGCATGGCGTCGAACTGATCGACGATGACGCCGGAGAGTGCTGGATTGGCATCGTCGATGGCGGTGTCGATGACGGCGACGCGCACATTCTCGCCGCTGGCCGCTTTCGAATCCAGCGCGATGCGCTCGAAGGCATAATTGACGATGCTGGCTGCCTGTTGCAGCGAGTAGATATGGTTGGGCTCGCGCCGCATGGTGCGGCCGTCGGCGGCAAGCTGCGCCAGCACGACGCCGACCGGTCGGCCATCGGGAATGCCGAAGCGCACCAGCGTGGTGCCGAGCAGCAGAGACTGGCGCTGCGAGCGCACCTCGAGGCCAAATGAGGCGGCGATCTGCTGGACGGCGTCGCCGTCTACCGTCACCAGCACCTCGTCGGGCACGAAATCACCGATGACGGCGCGCGGCGGCTCGGCCGCGACGAGATCGCTGGGCGAAACGATCGGACCGCCCGTCGCGGCGGCCTGTATCGCAGGCGCACCGGCGGCCTGCGGCGGCAGTGCCCGACCGGCCGGATTGCGGCGTGGATCGGGCGTCGGCAGCGGAGCTTGGCCGCCGCCGACCGGGTTGGGAAACAGGTCAACGATCAGCGCAGGAAGAACGACCGCATTTGTCGCGGCGGAACCAGCGCCGGGCTTTTCGCCGCTGCCGTCTCTTGTATCGTCCTCGATACAGTCGGCCGCCGCCGTCGCCCGGTTGAGGCAGTCGATTTCCGTCTGGGTGAGGTTTGGATCATTGGTCTGCGCCAAAGCGGGCGCGGCGGCGAGCGTCATCGCCGCCACAAGGAGCGCCGCAAACCCAATGACCGCCCTAGCCGCCATCAACCGGTCTCCTTCCCTCGACCACAGCCTCCGCGAAAGGCTGGGCGGCAATAAGAGCAAGCACTTTTTGATAATCGGCTGCGGTTGCGGCCGGGATGCCAAGGCGGAAGACACCGTCGGCGGTCGGCCCGCCGGCAATCTTCAGCTGGTGTTCGCCAAGAAAAGCGACAATGTCGGCCATCTTCGCATCCGGCTTGAACGTCACCAGCGCGAACGGCATTTTCGTCAGATCGCCTTGTTGGCCGGCAATTTCGAAATCGCCGTCCTTGCCGCCTGGCTGAACAACCGATTGCACCATGACGAGGGCAAGCAGTGCTGCCGCCGCAGCCCAGGCGACGCCGGCCGGCACCGCCATGAAGCGGCCCCACACCTGCGCCAGCCAGGACGATGTCGCCGGCGCGCGCACGGGGCCGGCTTCGGCGTCGAGCGCCCGGGTGAAGCGGCCGAGCGCATCGGCCGGCGGGCGGATCGCCTCATTGGATGCAGCGGTGCTGGAGAATTCGGCTTCGGCCTCGCCGAGTGCGGCAAGCGTCGCCGGATCGGAAGCCAGCCATTCCTCGACGGCTTCGAGTTCCGAGCCTTCCAGCGAGCCGTTCAGATAGAACGGCAGCAGCGTTTCCATTTCATCGCGGCGCGACATCTTTTCAGCGGCGCTCATGGCCACCCCCTGTCGTAACCGGCGGCCTTGAGCGCCTCGCCGAGTTTCTTGCGGGCGTAGAACATCCGGGTCTTGACGGTAGCAACCGGGATGCCGAGCACCTCCCCGATCTCGGTCACCGACTGTCCGTGGTAATAGGCAAGGTCGATCACCGTGCGGTGCTCTTCCGGCAAGGCATCGACGAAGCGCCGCAAAGCGGCGCCCTTGTCTTCCTTCATGGTGACGACTTCCGGCGTGTCGGCGCTGTCTGGGACCTGGGCCGCGTCATCGTCGTCGATCCGGTCTTCCTTCTTCTTGCGCAGCGACGACAGCGCCTTGAAGCGGGCGATGCCGAGCAGCCATGTCGAGACTTCCGAGCGCCCCTCGAAGCCTGGCGCCTGGCGCCAGAGTTCGAGAAACACCTCGTTGGCGATATCATCGGCCATCATTTCCGATCCCGTCTGGCGCACCACGAAGCGGTAGACCCGCGCGTGGTGGCGCATGAACAGGAGCCGCACGGCGGCACGGTCGCCCTTCGCGACCCGGCTGACAAGCGCGCGGTCGGTTTCCGTCGCTGCCGTCATGGCCGGTCGAGCCGCCTGGCTCCTGTCTGCTCTGTCGCCGATCGGCCCAAAAAGGTTCACCGCTTTCCGCCCGGATTTTTGCGGAGGCTAACCGAAGAGCGGAAAGGTTGCCAGAGTATACCGTTGCCCCCCGTTTTTAGGGGTCAGTCTCAGTCAGGGGCACCAAGCAAAAGGCAGCCGTCAGGCTCGCCATGATGGCGGCCACTAGGCGGCTCATCCCAGTCGGCAAGGTGCAGTCGTTCAGCCTCGGGCGGAGCGTCATTGGACGACGCCGCCGCACAGGGGATTCCCGACAGGTTTGTAACTCACCGGTCCGCTGCCGGGCGACTAAGGTCCCGATCGCAAACCGCAACCCTCTGAAGAAGTGAAAGTCATGACCAACAACAGCTTTTCGGCCGCGACTCGTGGATCAGTCGCCGATGGCGGTGTTCGACGCGGTCAATCGTCCATGCGACTGGTGAGGCGCATGAAGCCTTGCGCGATCGGAAGGACCTTTCCATGAGACTGATTAGGCTGAAAGCGCCGGGAGGCTTGGAAAATCTCAAGCTGGTCGAGGAAGATTGTCCGAAACCAGGGCCGGGTGAGTTGCTTGTCAGGATACGAGCGTGTTCGTTGAATTTCCACGACAGCATGGTGGCGCTGGGAAACAAACCGTGCGCCGATGGCCGAATCCCGCTGTCCGATGGCGCTGGACAAGTGATTGCGGCCTCAGACGATGTCCAACAATTCAAGGCCGGAGATGCCGTCGTCAGCACCTATTGGCCCCATTGGCTGGCCGGCGAACCGACGCCAGCCAATAAGACGGGCGAATTGGGAGATGATGTTGACGGCTATGCTCGCGAATATGTGTGCATGCCCTGGCATGCCTTCACAAGGGCACCGGCAGACTTCACGCATATGGAGGCGGCAACGCTTACCTGTGCCGGCGTTACCGCCTGGAAAGCCCTGATGGTGTGCGGCCAGGTGAAGCCCGGTGATACGGTGCTGGTCCTTGGCACGGGAAGTGTATCGCTGTTCGCGCTGCAATTCGCAAAAATTGCGGGCGCTCGCGTTATTGCCACCTCTTCATCGGAGGAAAAGCTGGAAAAGCTGAAGCGGTTTGGAGCCGACATTGTCGTCAATTACAAGGCAGTGCCGGATTGGGGCCAGAAGGTAAGGATTTTGACGGACGGACGCGGCGTCGATCACGTGATCGAGGTTGGCGGGCCGGGCACGTTGGCGCAGTCGATAACAGCTTGCGGGATGGGCGGCCACATCGCCCTGATCGGCGTCCTGACTGGCTTTGCCGGACAAGTTTCGATCCCGGCCCTGTTTTCCAATCAGATTAGGATCAGCGGAATTTCTATTGGCAGCAGGGCAGACCAGGAAGACATGATTCGTGCCATCGAGGCCAACCGTTTGAAGCCAGCTATCGACCGCGGTTTTCCGCTGCAGGAGATCGCCAATGCCTTCAAGTACTACGAATCCCAAAAGCACTTTGGCAAGGTTTGTCTCGAACTTTGATACGACATATGCGTCGCTGCCCTATCGCGCCACGGCGCCTGCAGGAGAGAGGGCCAGCATTCATTCAGTCGAGGAACGGCGTGGCCTTCATCGTCGCAGGCACCGGCACGCCGAGGCGGGCAAGCACGGTCGGCGCAAGCTGCAACTGGTCTAACAGCGTGCCGGCCTCCGGCCCCTCGCCCTGTCCGAAATAATACAGAGCAAAATCCTGCATCTCGTCGTCATGGCCGCCATGATGGCCGCGATCGGTCTGGCCGTGATCGGCTGTGACGATGACCTCGTAGCCGGCTTCCCGCCAGCGCGGCAGGAAGGCTGCGAGCATGCCGTCCATCGCATAGACGGCGTGATCC
This sequence comes from Mesorhizobium sp. M6A.T.Cr.TU.017.01.1.1, assembly GCF_004023115.1. Lineage (NCBI taxonomy): Bacteria > Pseudomonadati > Pseudomonadota > Alphaproteobacteria > Hyphomicrobiales > Phyllobacteriaceae > Mesorhizobium > Mesorhizobium sp. M6A.T.Cr.TU.017.01.1.1. Next base: position 76,824 of record NZ_RZTA01000011.1, on the reverse strand, counting down.
ATCTCATGGCAGTCATGGCCGAAGCGGTGGCCCATCGAGTCCAGCGTGCAGGTGTGCAGGATGCCGTAGTCGATGCGGTGGCGCCTGGTCAGCATGGTCAGCGTCGCGAACAGGTCGACGTCGCTCGGCGTCATCTGGTTGCGGGCGTTGTAGCCGGTCATGGTGTGGAACCGGCCATGCGTGATCGGCCCGCCGGGCTCGTCGAACTCCATGTCCTCGACCAGATCGAACGGATAGGCCCGGAAGAATTCGGACCAGTAGGAATGAGTGACCGCGCCGGTCTTGCCGCCGGCCTTGCTGACCTCCGAAAATATATCCGGTTGCTTGACGCGGAACCGGCTCTCGTTGGTCAGGATGCCATGCACTTGCGGTGCCACGCCGGTATGGATCGACGCATAGCAGCAGGCTGAGGTCGACGGCAGAACGGAGCGCATCTTCCAGACACGCGCTTCGCCCGATTGCACCCAGCCTTCGAGATTGCCCATCAGCCGGCGCCAATTGCGGTAAGGCACGCCGTCGAGGATGATGAGCAGAAGTTTTGTATTCAACGCCACCGGGTGTCTAATTCCCGGCGCTTGCCATGCGCCGTCCCTTGATCGCCTTCTCCAGCCAGCCGATCTCCATTTCGGGCACCGAGGACAAGAGAAGGTCTGTATAGTCGTCGAAGGGCGGCGCCAGCACCTGGCTCTTCGCGCCGTAGCGCACCACCTCGCCGCGATACATCACCGCGATCGAATCGGCGATCGACTTCACCGTGGCGAGGTCGTGGGTGATGAACAGATAGGCGACGTTTTCCTCTTTCTGCAGCTCGAGCAGCAGCTTCAGGATGCCGTGGGCCACCAGTGGGTCGAGCGCCGAGGTGACCTCGTCGCAGATGATCAGCTTCGGCTTGGCGGCAAGCGAGCGGGCAATGCAGACGCGCTGCTTTTGGCCACCGGAAAGCTCGGCCGGGTAGCGGTCGACGAAGCCCTTGCCCATCTCGATCTTGTCGAGCAGCTCGGCGACGCGGGCGTCACGTTGCCTTCCACGCAGACCGAAATAGAATTCGAGCGGCCGGCCGATGATGGTTCCGACGGTCTGGCGCGGATTCATCGCCACGTCGGCCATCTGGTAGATCATCTGCAATTGGCGCAGATCCTCCTTCGGCCGGTCGGCAAGCCGGTTGGCGAGTGGACGTCCGTCGAAGGTGACGGTGCCTTGTTCGGGCGGCAACAGGCCGGTGACGGCGCGCGCCAGCGTCGACTTGCCCGAGCCGGACTCGCCGACCACCGCCAGCGTCTGGCCTGGATAGATGTCGACCGAGACGTTCTTCAGCACCTTGATGTGACTGCGGCCATAGGCGGCGGTGATGTTCTTGACAGACAGGAACGGCGTCGTGCCGGGCTTCTGTTCCTGGTGCTCGATCTCATGCACCGAGACCAGCGCATTGGTGTATTCCTGGCGCGGTTCCTTGATGATCTGACGGGTGCCGCCCCATTCGACCAGCCGGCCGTGGCGCAGCACCATGATCTCGTCCGAGACCTGGGCGACGACGGCAAGGTCGTGGGTGATGTAGAGCGCCGCGACATGGGTGTCGCGGATGGCGTCCTTGATCGCCGCCAGCACGTCGATCTGCGTCGTCACGTCGAGCGCCGTGGTCGGCTCGTCGAAGACGATCAGGTCGGGCTCGGAACAGAGCGCCATCGCCGTCATCACGCGCTGCAGCTGGCCGCCCGACACCTGGTGCGGAAACCGCTCGCCTATGCTTTCGGGGTTCGGCAGGCTGAGCTTCTTGAACAGTGCGACGGCGCGCTTCTCGGCCGCGGCCCGTGTCGCCGTGCCGTGCAGCAGCGTCGCCTCGACCACCTGGTCCATCAGCCTGTGCGCCGGGTTGAAGGCCGCCGCGGCCGATTGCGCGACATAGCAGACCTCGCGGCCGCGCAGCTTGCGAAAGCCCTCCTTGCCGCCCTTCACGATGTCGCGGCCGTTCAGGATGACCTCGCCGCCGGTGATGCGGACGCCGCCGCGGCCATAGCCCATCGAGGACAGGCCGATGGTCGACTTGCCGGCGCCGGACTCGCCGATCAGGCCGAGCACCTTGCCCTTCTCGAGCGTCAGTGAGACGTCGTGGACAAGCACGATGTTCTTGGGCGGCTCGCCTGGCGGGAACACCGTGGCCTCGATGCGCAGATTGCGGATATCGAGCAGCACGGACTTTGCTCGCTGGTCAGCCATCACCCGCGCCCTCCCTTCAGGCTTGTCGTGCGGTTGAGCACCCAGTCGGCGACCAGATTGACTGAAATCGCCAGCATGGCGATCGCCGCCGCAGGGATGAGCGCCGCCGCGATGCCGAAGACGATGCCATCCTTGTTTTCCTTGACCATGCCGCCCCAGTCGGCGCTAGGCGGCTGCACGCCGAGCCCGAGGAAGGACAGCGTCGACAGGAACAGCACGGCATAGATGAAGCGCAGGCCAAGTTCCGAAACCAGCGGCGACAACGCGTTGGGCAGGATTTCGCGGAAAATGATCCACATGCTGCCTTCGCCGCGCAGCTTGGCCGCCTCGACGAAATCCATGACGTTGATGTCGACGGCGACTGCCCGCGACAGGCGGTAAACGCGGGTCGAGTCGAGGATGCCCATGACCAGGATCAGCGTCACCAGATTGGTTGGCAGCACGGACAGCACGACGAGGCCCATGATCAGCGTCGGAATTGACATCAGGAGATCGACAAGGCGCGACATAAGCGTGTCGAACCAGCCGCCGAAAACCGCCGCCGAGAAGCCGAGGATGGCGCCGAGCGAGAAGGACAGGGCGGTGGCCAGCACCGCGATGAACAGCGTGACGCGGGCGCCGTAGATCATGCGCGAAAGGAGGTCGCGGCCGAGATTGTCGGTGCCCAGCCAATGTGTCGCCGACATCGGTGCCCAGACGTCGCCGACGATCTCGCCATTGCCGTACGGCGCGATCCACGGCGCGAAGATCGCCGCCAGCACGAACAATGCCGTCAGCACCAGGCCGATCAGCGCAGGGATGGGGATGCGTTTTATGTCGAGCATGCCCTCTCCCCTATTTCGGGTGTCTGAGACGCGGATTGGCGACGATCGCCGCTATGTCCGCAACGATGTTCAGGCTGATATAAACGGCGGCGAAGATCAGGCCGACCGCCTGCACCACCGGCACGTCACGCTTGGTGACGTGGTCGACGAGATATTGGCCCATGCCCGGATAGACGAAGATCACTTCGACGACGACGACGCCGACGATCAGGTAGGCGAGGTTGAGCATGACGACGTTGATGATCGGCGCAATCGCATTGGGGAAGGCATGCCTGCGAATGACGGCGAATGCCGAAAGCCCCTTGAGCTCGGCGGTTTCCACATACGCCGACTGCATGACGTTGAGGATCGCGGCGCGCGTCATGCGCATCATGTGGGCGAGCACCACCAGCGTCAGTGCCGCCGCCGGCAGCATGATCGCCTGCATGCGCTCGCCGAACGGCATTCCGTCATAGACCGTCGAGATGCCGGGGAAGATCTGGTATTTCACGGCAAAGAAATAGACGAGCACGTAACCGATGAAGAATTCGGGAAACGACGTCGAAGCAAGCGCCAGTCCGGAGATCAGCTTGTCGACCCAGCCATTGCGGTAACGCACTGCGATCAGGCCGAGGATGATCGCCAGCGGCACGGCCACGACCGCCGCCCAGAAGGCGAGGAACAGCGTGTTCCACAACCGCCCCTTGATCGACGTCGCAATATCCTGCCCGCTTGACATGGCAGTGCCGAGATCGCCGGTCACGACGCCGCCGAGCCAGCGGAAATAGCGGATAAAGGCCGGATCGTTGAGGCCGAGCTGCTCGCGCAGATTGGCGAGCGACTCCGGTGTCGCCGACTGTCCGAGGATGGCTTGCGCGACGTCGCCGGGCAGGATCTGGGTGCCGGCGAAGATCAGGACCGATACGGCCAACAGCAGGAGAATGCCCAGCGCAATGCGCTGGGCCACCAGTATCACGATGGGTGAGGACATATCCGCAAGGCCGGGCTCAGGCTTCGAGCCAGCACTTTGCCAGAGCGTACCCGTTCATCAGCTCCTGATGCGGATCGTCGACCCAGCCGGCGACCTTGGCGCCCGTCGCGTCGATGAACTGGTTGAACATCGGCAGGATCAGGCCACCTTCGTCGCGGACGAGCATCGCCATGTCGCGATACATCGCCTTGCGCTTGGCTTCGTCGAGCTCGGCACGCGCCGCCAGCACCATCTTGTCGAAATCGGGACGCTTGAAACGCGTGTCGTTCCAGTCGGCCGTCGACAGGTAAGCAGTCGAATACATCTGGTCTTGCGTCGAGCGTCCGCCCCAGTAGGAGGCGCAGAAGGGCTGCTTGTTCCATACTTCCGACCAGTAGCCGTCGCCCGGCTCGCGCTTGATCTCCAGCGTGATGCCGGCCTTGGCCGCGCTCTGCTGGAACAGTTGCGAGGCGTCGACTGCGCCTGGGAAGGCGACGTCCGATGTCCTGAGCAGGACGGCGCCGTCATGGCCCGACTTCTTGTAGTGGAACTTTGCCTTGTCGGGATCGTATTTGCGCTGCTCGATGTCCTCGGAAAACAGCGGATAGGCCGAGTTGATCGGAAAGTCGTTGCCGAGCGAGCCATAGCCTCTGAGGATCTTGTCGAGCATCTCCTCGCGGTCGATCGCCAGCTTCAGCGCCATGCGCAAATCGTTGTTGTCGAACGGCGCCGTGTTGCAATGCATGATGAAGACGTAGTGGCCAGGACCCGCATGGTTGCGGATGGTAACGCCGGGCAGCCGCTTGATCAGGTCGACGATCTTCGGCTCGACGCGGTTGATCATGTTGACCTGGCCGCCCTGCAAGGCAGAAGTGCGCGCCGTGGCGTCGTTGATGACGATGATCTCGATCTGGTCGGCATGGCCCATCTTGTCGGCCTGCCAGTAATTGGCGAACCGCTCGCCGCCATGGCGCACGCCGGGTTCGTTGGTGGTGATCTTGTAGGGTCCGGCCGAGATGCCGGCGTCGGCCTTGTCCTTGCCGCCATTGGGCTGGATGATCAAATGGTAATCGCTAAGCAGATAGGGCAGGTCGGCATTGGCTTCCTTCAGCGTCAGCACGACTTCCTTGCCGCTGGCCTTGATGCTCTCGATGCCTTTCATGTAGCCGAGCGCGCCCGACTTCGACTTCTCGTCCGAATGGCGTTCGAGCGTGGCGGCCACGTCCTCGGCGGTCACCGTCTTGCCATTGTGGAATTCGACGCCGTCGCGGATCTTCAGCGTCCAGACCTTGGCGTCGTCCGACGAGCCGATCTCCTCGGCGATGCGGTTCTCGAGATTGCCTTCCGGGGAAAGCTCGACGATCAGTTCGCCCCACATCTTGCCGAAGGCGAACGGCACCTGGGTCATGAACAGGGCCGGATCGAGGCTGTTGGTGGACTCGCCGCCGACCAGGCCGGCCTTCAGCGTGCCGCCCTTGACCGGACCCGCGGCGCGCGCCGCACTTGAAAGCAGCGAGTTGGCGAAGGTCGCGGTGACGCCGAGCGCTGCCGCCCGGCCGAGAAAATCACGACGGCTCAGTTTGCCGGACGCGACGCGCCGGCTGAGAAATTCCAGTTCGTTCGACATGTTGAGTTCCTCACTCTGTTGGTTCGACCTTGTGGTCGTTTTTTATCATTTCTTGTGAGGAGAATAATGACCGCAAGGGAACGCCGTAAGCAAGACCGAATGCGACATGCCGTGGCGTAAATCGTACGTCGCAATTGGACCAATCCGCATAAGCGCTCAAAGCAGCGCGCGCGGGATTTTCTCTTCGAAAGAGCGCTCGAAAACCAGTTTCTCGCCTTCATAGGCTTCGATTCTGGCGCTTACCATGAAGCTTTGCGCGTCGGACCGCATTTCGGCTGATGTTTCGGTGCGCACCGACCATCCATTTCGCGACAGCGTCTGCGTCCAGTGCGTCTTGCCCGACGCCGACAGTGGATTGTCCGGATGGATCGCCCATGTCTCACTCGCGATGCTGCCATTGGCAAGGCCATGCTCCAGGTCGCGCACCTCGCCGAAATCGTCGACGATGGAAAGCGTGACGATTCCGGTCTTCTCGTCGCGGTCGACATGACGTTCGGAATTGGCGACGCGGACCGTTTCGGTCGCCCAGAGCGCGGCGGCCTCGGGCGAGGGGAACGTGACTTCATCGCGGTGCGCCAGCGGGCGCAACGGCAGCTTCAGTGTCGCCGCCGACAGGTCGAGCCGGACCGGCTCCGGCGATGGCCAGATCATCGGCCAATAGGCGTTCGAAACGGCAATACGCAGGCGGTGGCCTGATGGCACGCGATAGGCGCACTGGTCGAGCACCACACGGGCGCTGACGGTTTCGCCCGGCACCAGCGCCTCGGGGAATTCGTGCGAGTTGCGATGCGTCAGGTTGAGCACGCCATAGGAGATCAGCTCCGACGCGCCGTCGGGATGCACGTCGCACAGCCGGATCGCGATGTTCGCTTGAGGCCGGTCGGACGAAACCCTGACCAGTGCTTCCGGCGCGCCGACAATGTCGATCGCCTGTGTTAGCACCGGCTGGTCGAAACACACCGATAATGCATCGTCGGGGCGCTGGTCGCCGGGCAATTCCGGGCCGAAGGTGAAGGGAAAGTATTCGCCGCCGGCAAGGCCGCAGCTTTGCGGCGAAGCGACGATTACCGGCTTGGCGCCTTCATGGATCAGCTCGATCTCACGTGTCTCGATTTCGGGCGACGGCCACACCGATTCAGCGACCCAGCGGCCCGGCCGCTCCGGATGCCAGCGCGCGGGGCGCACGCTGTCCATCACATAGGCGCGGTAGGCCGGGTCGGCCTCGACGCCGGTGTCGATGCCCTTTAGCCAGCGGTCCCACCAGCGCAAGGCCTCCTGCAGGAAGCCGATCGCTGGTTTCGGTGCTGCGTAGTGCGGGTACTTGTGGATCCAGGGGCCGACGATGCCCTTGACCGGCGCCTCGATATTGGCGGCGAGATGGGAAATGGTGTTGCGATAGCCGTCATGCCAGCCGCCGATCGACAGCACGGCGGCTTTAATGGCGGAATAGTCCTCGCAGATCGAGCCGCGCTTCCAATAGGCGTCGCGGTGCTGGTGCCTCAGCCACAGCGGCGCCAGGAAGGGCTGGTTCTCCAGCCGGGTCAGCCACAGGTCGCGCCATCTGTTGTCGCCGGCCAGCAGCGGGTCCGGCGGTCGCGACGAATAGGACAGCATGGTCGAGGCCCAGCCGAAGTTCTCGATCAGCAGGCAGCCGCCCTTGTAGTGGATGTCGTCGGCATAGCGGTCGACGGTCGAGCAGAGACTGATCACCGCCTTCAGCGCCGGCGGCTGCTTGGCTGCTGTCTGCAGGCAGTTGAAGCCGCCCCAGGAGATGCCCATCATGCCGACTTTGCCGTTGCACCAGGGCTGGGCCGCCGCCCAGGCGATCACATCACAGGCGTCCTGCAATTCCTGCTCGGAATATTCGTCATCCATAAGCCCTTCGGAATCGCCATTGCCGCGCATGTCGACGCGGATCGAGGCGTAGCCGTGGCCGGCGAAATAGGGATGCGTCAGCTGATCGCGAAAGATCGTGCTGTCGCGCTTGCGGTAAGGCAGATGCTCAAGGATCGCCGGCACCGGATCGTCGCTGGCGTCGTCGGGCATCCACACTCGCGCCGACAGCCGGCAGCCATCCGGCATGACGATCCCCATATCCGGAAATTCGACGACCTTGCGGGGAAATTCAGTGACGGTTTTCATGCTGGGCTCCTAGGTGACTGCATGATGGAGCCCAAGCCTGCCGCGTCGTGGGCCAGCCAACGAATTCGGCTGGTCAATCCGCGTCAACTCAACGGAATGTCGTTCTCGGTCTTGCTCGCCTGGTAAGCGCTGGACAGTTCGTCATAGCGCGCCAAAATGGTGCCGATCCGCGTTTCCAGCCGCAGGCGCTCGGCCTCGGGCAGTGACCGCACCAATTTGCGGATCGAAAAGCTCTTCCAATAGGCGTTCTCGGCATTGTAGCCGCCGGGGTCGAGGGTGAAGACCTCCTTCAGGATTTTCAAATCGTGCGGAATGGCGAAGCTGTCGCGCGAATCCTCGTGGCTGAACAAATAGTAGAAATTATCGAAGCCGGTCCAGGTGATCGCCGACAGGCAGAGCGAGCAGGGTTCGTGCGTGGCGAGGAAGATGGCGTCCTTGGTGTCGACGCGCTCGGCCTTCGGCATTTCATAGAATCGCTTCAGGCAGTGCACTTCGCCATGCCAGAGCGGATTCTCCGTCTCGTTGTTGGTTTCAGCGAGCACCAGCGAGCGGTCGCCCTTTCTCATGATCGCCGCGCCGAACAGCTTATTGCCGTGGGCGACGCCTTCGGCCGTCTTCGGCACGATGTCATGCTCGATGACGTCGAGCAGGCGGTCGATCAGCGAGACGTCGGCCATCATGCGGTCCCATCGGGAAGGTGGATCTCGTAGGCGTGCGAGAAATGGCACTCTTCGAGGTTGGAGCCGTCGCCGCCGCGATCGACGACGAGAAAATCCTGGGCCTCGCCGATCGGCGTCAGCACGCCGTGCCACAGATTGCGCGGATAGTTGACGCCTTGCCCGGGCGCGGTGATGAAGGCGTGCGGCTCGCCTGGACCTTCGTCGCCATCATGGCAGACGATGACCAGGAACGGCCGTGGCGACAGCGGGATGAAGGCCTGGCTGCCGAACGGGTGACGCTCGACCATGGTGAGCTTCAGCGGAAAATCGTAGGGCGCGCCCCGCACCATGGAGATCAGCACGCGCGCATTCGGCCCCAGCGCTTGCGCCGTGGCGAGGTCGTGATAACGCTCGGCCTTGCCGCCATTGATCGGGTAGTGATTGTCGCCGCCCATATCGATGACGTCGCCGAATTCGGCGAAGCTCTCGCGGGTCAGCGGCCGGGCGACAATGCGGCTCATGGCACGCGCTTCGCGATGCCGGCACCGCCAAGCTTGGCGTGCCGATTGACGTCCTTGTAGAGAAGATAGCGGAATTTGCCGGGCCCGCCGGCATAGCAGGCCTGCGGGCAGAAGGCGCGCAGCCACATATAGTCGCCGGCCTCGACCTCGACCCAGTCCTGGTTGAGGCGATAGACCGCCTTGCCTTCCAGCACATAGAGGCCGTGCTCCATGACATGGGTTTCGGCGAAGGGGATAACCGCGCCGGGCTCGAGCGTGACGACGGTGACATGCATGTCGTGGCGCATGTCTTCAGGATCGACGAAGCGCGTCGTCGCCCATCTGCCTTCGGTGCCGGGCATGGGCGTGGGCGCGATGTCCCTTTCGTTGGCAAAAAAGGCCTGCGGCGGATCGATGTCTTCAACGGCGTCGTAGGCCTTGCGGATCCAGTGGAAGCGGACAGCAGCACCACTCTCGTTGCGAACGGTCCATCCGCTGGCCGGCGGCAGGAAAGCAAAGCCACCCGGCTGCAGGACATGTTTCTCGCCAGCCAGCAAGACGCTCAGCTCGCCCTCGACCACGAACAAGACGCCCTCGGCGCCGGCATCCGGTTCCGGCCGGTCGCTGCCGCCGCCGGGCGCGACCTCGACGATATATTGCGAGAACGTCTCGGCGAAGCCGGACAATGGGCGCGACAGCACCCAGACTCGGGTTTTGTCCCAGAACGGCAAGGCGCTGGTGACGATGTCCTGCATCACGCCTCGGGGAATGACTGCATAGGCCTCGGTGAAGACGGCCCGGCCGGTCAGCAGCTCGCTCTGGCCGGGGTGGCCGCCATGCGGCGCGTAATAGGTTCGGTCGGCCATCTTGATCGTATCCATGAGTTCAAGCCTATTGCGGGAGCCAAAGCCCATTACGGAAGTAAGTCCTTGAGGCGAAGCAGCGCGATGCGCTCGACCTGTTTGCAAGCGGTGTCGAATTCGACGCCGCGGGTGTTGCCGCTGCGCGCCTCGAACTCCGCCAGGATTTCCACCTTGGTCTTGCCTTTCACCGCGATGATGAAGGGAAAGCCAAAGGACGTGACGTAGGCGGCATTGAGTTTTGAGAACAGCTCGCGCTCCTTATCGGTCAGTGCGTCGAGCCCGGCTGAAGCCTGCTCTCTGGCCGATTCCGCCGTCAGCCGCTTGGCCTGCGCCAATTTGCCGGCAAGGTCGGGGTGGGCGTTGAGCACGGAGAGCCGCTCGGCCTCGCTGGCGCCGCGAAAGACACGACACAGTGCATTATGGAGGCCGCCGGCGCTGTCATGCGCCGGGCCGAGCTCGAACTCGTAGGCGCGTTCGGCGATCCACGGCGAATGCTCGAACATCCCACCGAATGCCTGGACGAAGGCCTCGAACTCCATTTTCGACGGGCGCAGCGCCGGCCGCCGGAACGGATGGGTCTCCTGCCAGTGCCTGGCGATGTCGATGCGCCGCGCCAGCCATACCTTGTCGTGCGATTTGACGTAGTCGACAAAGCGCTTGAGCGCCGCGACCCGGCCCGGCCGGCCGACGAGACGGCAGTGCAGGCCGATATTCATCATGCGCGGCCGCCCTAGCTTCCCCTCGGCATAGAGCGTGTCGAAACTGTCCCTGAGATAGGCGAAGAACTGGTCGCCCGAGTTGAAGCCTTGCGGCGTCGCGAAGCGCATGTCGTTGGCGTCGAGCGTGTAGGGGATGATGAGTTGCGGCTTTGTCGACCCGTCCGGCCCATCATGCTCGAACCAGTAAGGCAGTTCGTCGTCATAGGTGTCCGACACATAGTCGAAGCCGCCTTCTTCCGCCGCCAGCCGCACAGTGTTGATCGAGGTGCGGCCGGTGTACCAGCCGGTCGGGCGCGCGCCGGTGACTTCGTAGTGCAGCCGGATCGCCTCCGCCATGTCGCGGCGCTCGTCCTCCGGCGCATGATCGCGGTAGTCGATCCATCTCAGCCCATGCGAGGCGATCTCCCAGCCGGCCTCCTGCATCGCTGCGACCTGATCGGGCGAGCGCGCCAGCGCTGTGGCGACGCCGTAGCAGGTCACCGGCACCTCAGCCTCGGTGAACAGGCGCAGCAATCGCCAGAAGCCGGCGCGCGCGCCGTATTCGTAGATCGATTCCATGTTCCAGTGGCGCTGGCCAAGCCACGGTGCGGCGCCAACGATCTCGGACAGGAAGGCCTCCGAAGCCTTGTCGCCATGCAGAACGCAGTTCTCGCCGCCTTCCTCGTAATTGACGACGAACTGCACCGCGACATGCGCGCCGCCAGGCCATTTCGGATCCGGTGGATTGGCGCCATAGCCGCGCATGTCTCGTTCGTAACGCATCGTCACTCCTGCCGGATGGTGTGATCAGGATAGTCGAAAGGGCGGCTTGCGCATTCCCCCGAAAATTTTGAAAGTGTTTTTGCAGCACTCCGCTCGACCGGGACTTATGCATCGCCTTTAATTGGCGCACAATTCGTCAAGTATGTTTCGACTGTACCGGGAATGGGAGCAGCCAGTGGCGGAAACGTCGAAAGCCGAAGGCGGACGTCTGACAACCCATGTCCTCGATACCGCGACCGGCAGGCCGGCGGCGGGCCTGTCCATCGAGCTCTACCGTATCGACGGCGACATGCGGACGCATTTGAAGACGGCGGTCACCAATGCCGACGGCCGCTGTGACGCACCGCTGCTTGCCGACGCACAATTCCGCACCGGCGAATACGAGCTGGTCTTCGCTGCCGGCGACTATCTGCGCCGGCAGGGGTTGAGGCTGCCGGAACCGGCCTTCCTCGACAGCGTGCCGATCCGCTTCGGCATGGCCGAGCCGGTGCACTATCATGTGCCGCTGCTTGTCTCCCCCTACGGCTATTCGACTTACCGGGGGAGCTGAGATATGGCCAAGATCACGGAACGCAATGAGATACGCTTCATCCTCAATGGCGAGAACGTTGCGCTAACCACCGTGGCGCCCGACGAGACCTTGCTCGACTGGTTGCGGCTCGAGCGCTCGCTGCGCGGCACCAAGGAAGGCTGCGCCGAAGGCGATTGCGGCGCCTGCACTGTGCTGGTCGGAAGGCTCTCGGCCGGCCGGTTGGTTTACGAAAGCGTCAATGCCTGTATCCGCTTCCTCGGCTCGCTCGACGGCACGCATGTCGTGACCGTCGAGCATCTGCGCGGCGAGGGCGATAGGCTGCATCCGGTGCAGCAAGCCATGGTCGACTTCCACGGCTCGCAATGCGGCTTCTGCACGCCGGGCTTCGTCATGTCGCTCTATGCGCTGTGGATGCGGTCGCCGGAGCCGTCGGATGCGGCCATCGAAAAGGCACTGCAGGGCAATCTCTGCCGCTGCACCGGCTATGAAGCGATCATGCGGGCGGCGCGTGCCATCTCCAGCTACGGCAAGGCGGCGAAGGACCCGCTGGCGGCGGAGCGCGAGGCCATCACGGCCAAGCTTGCGGCCATGAAAGACGGTGCGCGCATCGAGATCGGCGCCGGCAAGCAGCGGCTGGTCGTGCCGGCCGATGCCGACGATCTCGCCACCGTGCTCGACAAGGAGCCGGGCGCCACCATCGTTGCCGGTTCGACCGATGTCGGCCTTTGGGTAACCAAGCATATGCGCGATATTGCGCCGGCGATTTTCATCGGCAATCTCGACGGTCTGTGCGGGATCTCCGAGGACAAGGGCGTCATCTCGATCGGTGCCGGCGTCACCTATACCGAGGCTTTCTCGACGCTGGCGAAACGCGTCCCGGCGCTCGGGCCGCTTTTCGATCGCATCGGCGGCGACCAGGTGCGCAATATGGGCACGATCGGCGGCAACATCGCCAACGGCTCGCCGATCGGCGACACGCCGCCGCCGCTGATCGCTCTGGGTGCGCGGCTGACACTGCGCCGCGGCAACAAGCGGCGAACCATCCCGCTCGAAGATTTCTTCATCGCCTATGGCAAGCAGGACCGGCAGCTGGGCGAATTCGTCGAGGCCGTGCATGTCCCGGTGCCAGGCCGAGACACCAAATTCGCCGTCTACAAGATCACCAAGCGCCGTGACGAGGACATCACCGCAGCACTTGGCGCGTTCCTGCTGACGCTGGCCAGGGACGGCACGGTGGCGGAGGTGCGTATCGCTTATGGCGGCATGGCGGCAACGCCCAAACGGGCTTTCGGCGTGGAAAAGGCGTTGCTCGGCAAGCCTTGGACCGAGGCGACAGTCGAGGCGGCGATGGCCGAATACGCCAGGGATTTCACCCCGCTGACCGACATGCGAGCGAGCGCCGAATACCGGGCGTTGGCGGCACGGAACCTGCTGTTGCGCTTCTTTGCCGAGACCAGCGGCACCAAGGCGCCGATCCAGGTTTCAAGATACGAGACGGCGTGATGACCAAACATGCCCCAAACCTCAAGGCGCAAAAAATCTCGGGTGGCGTTGCCACCGACCAGCGCCATGATTCCGCGCACAAGCATGTCCGCGGCACGGCCGTCTATATCGACGATATGCCGGAATCATCAGGCACGCTGCATGGCTGCCTCGGACTTTCGACGGCTACGCACGCCACCATCACCAGCCTGGACCTGTCGGCGGTGCGCGCAGCCCCCGGCGTCGTCGACGTGCTGACGGCGAGCGACGTGCCGGGTGAAAACGACATTTCGCCGACCGGCCGTCACGACGAGCCGGTGCTCGCCGACGGCAAGGTGCAGTTTTTCGGCCAGCCGATCTTCTGCGTCATCGCCGAAACCCGCGAGCAGGCGCGCCGCGCCACGAGGCTGGCCAAGTTCGAATACCGGGAATTGCCCTTCGTCGCCGACATCGGCGTGCTCGATCCCCGGAAGGACAAGCTGGTCACCCCGCCGCTGACCTTGAAGCGTGGCGATGCTGCTGCCGCCATCAAAGCGGCGCCGCGCCGGCTGAAGGGAAAAATGCGCATCGGCGGCCAGGACCATTTTTATCTCGAAGGCCAGATCGCCATGGCCGTTCCCGGCGAGGACCAGGACGTCACGATTTATTCCTCGACCCAGCATCCGAGCGAAATCCAGCACATGGTCAGCCATGCGCTCGGGGTGCCGAGCCATGCCGTCACGGTCGAGATCCGCCGCATGGGCGGCGGCTTCGGCGGCAAGGAAACGCAAGGCAACCAGTTTGCAGTATTGGCCGCTATCGCCGCGAAGAAACATCATCGCGCCGTGAAAATCCGACCTGACCGTGACGACGACATGATCGCCACCGGCAAGCGTCATGACTTTCTGGTCGACTACGAGGCCGGCTTCGACGACGAGGGCAATATCCTCGGCGTCGACTTCATGTTCGCGGCGCGCTGCGGCTTCTCGGCGGACCTCTCAGGCCCGGTTACTGACCGCGCGCTGTTCCATTGCGACAACACCTATTTCTGGCCGGCGGTGCACGCACAATCGGCGCCGCTCTACACCAACACCGTGTCGAACACAGCCTTCCGAGGCTTCGGCGGGCCGCAAGGCATGGTCGGCGCCGAGCGTGTCATCGAAGAGGTCGCCTTTGCCGTCGGCAAGGACCCGCTGGAGATTCGCAAGAAGAACTTTTATGGCACCAGCGACCGCAACGTCACGCCGTACCACCAGACGGTCGAGGACAACATCATCCACCGCATCGTCGCCGAGCTGGAGTCGAGTTGCGACTATGCGAGGCGCCGCCGCACGGTTCGTGCCTTCAACGCCAACAGTCGCTTCATCAAGCGTGGATTGGCGCTGACGCCGGTCAAGTTCGGCATCTCGTTCACCGCAACGCACTACAACCAGGCCGGCGCGCTGGTGCATGTCTACACCGATGGGTCGGTGCATCTGAACCACGGCGGCACCGAAATGGGGCAGGGCCTCTACGTCAAGGTGGCGCAGGTGGTCGCGGAAGAATTCCAGATCGACCTCGACCAGGTCAAGATCACCGCAACGACGACCGGCAAGGTCCCGAACACCTCGGCGACCGCCGCATCGTCCGGCTCCGATCTCAACGGCATGGCGGCGCAGAACGCAGCCCGGCAGATCAAGGAGCGGCTGACCAATTTCGCCGCCGAAAAATATCAGGTGCCGCGCGACCAGGTGCTGTTCCTGCCCAACCGGGTGCGCATCGGCAATCAGGAGATCGCCTTCGCCGACCTCGTCAGGCAGGCCTACATGGCCCGCATCCAGCTTTCTGCGGCGGGCTTCTACGAGACGCCGAAAATCCACTGGGATCGTGACAAGGGCGAGGGCCGTCCCTTCTACTATTTCGCCTATGGCGCCTCGTGCTCGGAAGTCTCGGTCGACACGCTGACCGGCGAATACATGGTTGAGCGCACCGACATACTGCACGAGACCGGCCGCTCGCTGAACCGCGCCATCGACCTCGGCCAGGTCGAGGGCGGCTTCATCCAGGGCATGGGCTGGCTGACGACGGAGGAACTGTGGTGGGACGATAAAGGCCGGCTGCGCACCCACGCACCGTCGACCTACAAAATCCCCTTGGCCTCGGACCGGCCGAAGATATTCAACGTGACTTTGGCCGATTGGCCGGAAGCGAGCGAGCCGACGGTCCACCGCTCCAAGGCGGTCGGCGAGCCGCCGCTCCCGCTCGGCATATCGGTGCTGCATGCGCTGTCGGATGCGGTGGCGAGCGTTGCCGATCACCGGATCTGTCCGCGCCTTGACCCACCGGCGACACCGGAGCGGGTGCTGATGGCGATCGAACGGCTGAAGGGTGAGGCCAAGGCCGGCACGTGAACCCTGCCTCGGAATCCCAGAAAGCGTGCAATTCAGGCCGAAAACTCTATATTTCCCGATAGGGAATGCGAATGATGAACGCGAAGGTGCAAAGCTTGAAAGCCTTTCTTGCGCGCGCCGGCCGGGTGGCCCTGGTCGAGGTGGCCGGAACAAAAGGCTCGACGCCACGCGAGAAGGGCGCCTTCATGCTCGTCTCGAGCGCGGCGATTTTTGGCACGATCGGCGGCGGCCAACTCGAATATATGGCGATCGACAAGGCGCGGCAGATGCTTTTCTCCCCCCTTGAGGGGGAGATGGCCGCGGAGCGGCCAGAGGGGGTCGGTAGAGGGAGCGCGCGACCTAAAAAAATGTCGAGCACTGCCGCGGCGACCCCACCCGGCGGCTTCGCCGCCACCCTCCCCTCAAGGGGGAGGGATATCCGAGCTACGCTCGATGTCCCGCTCGGACCCGAAATCGGGCAATGCTGCGGCGGCAGGGTCGAGGTGCTGATCCGGCTGGTCGATGCTGCGTTGGCGCAAGAGCTTGTCGCGGCGGCGGAAGCCGCGGAGGCTCAACTGCCGCATGTCTACATATTCGGCGGTGGTCATGTCGGCCAGGCGTTGGCATCGGCGGTGGCCTTGCTGCCGGTGCGTGTCGCCGTTGTCGAGACGAGGGCCGAGGCGCTGGATGGCATGCCGGACACGATCGAAACCAGCCTGACGCCTATGCCGGAGGCGATGGTGCGCGAGGCTCCGGCCGGGAGCGCCTTCGTCATTCTTACCCACGACCACGCGCTGGATTTCCTGATCGCCACTGAGGCGCTGAAGCGCCGGGATGCCGCCTATGTCGGCATGATCGGCTCGAAGACCAAAAAGGCGACATTCAGGAGCTGGTTCCTGAAGTCGGCGGACGGCAGCGAGGCGGGATTTGCTCGCCTCGTCTCGCCGATCGGCGGCGAAACGGTCAAGGACAAGCGACCGCAAGTGATTGCGGCCTTGGCGGCGGCCGAGATCATGACGGCGCTGGCCGCTCACGCCGTCGCACCAGCGGCTCCGCACCCCGCCTCTCGTGGCAAGGCGATGGCCGCTGACGGCTAACATACTGCCGAGCTGCATTGTTCGTGCAGGCGCGCTTCCATAGCGTGCTGCTCAGATCGGCCGCGTCAGGCCCAGATGGTCGCGCAAGGTGCGGCCTTCGTACTCCGTGCGGAACAGGCCGCGCCGCTGCAATTCCGGCACGACGAGCGCGGCAAAGGCATCGAGTTCACCGGGAAACCAGGACGGCATGACGTTGAAGCCGTCAGCGGCGCCGCCCTCGAAGCGTGCCTCGAGTTCGTCGGCGATCTGAGCCGGCGTGCCGACGACGCGCCAGTGGCCGCGCGCGCCGGCGAAGTGGCGCGCAAGCTGCCGGATGGAGAGCTTGTCCCGGCGCGACTGATCGACGACGAGAGCTTGCCGGCTCTGCATGCCTTCGCTTGCCGGCAGCTCCGGCAATGGTCCATCGATGGGATAGCGCCACAGATCGGAAATGCTGAGATAGCTGGAAAGCAGCGCGATGCCGACATCGTCGGGGATCAACTCCTGCAATTCCTCGTATTTTTCCTGCGCTTCAGCCTCGGTTGCCGCCACGATCGGTGCGACGCCCGGCATGATCTTGATATCATCAGGCTCGCGCCCATAGGTCGCCAGGCGACCCTTGAGATCCTCGTAGAAGGATTTCGCCTCCTCGAATGTCTGCGCCGCTGTGAACACGACGTCGGCGGTGCGGGCGGCAAGGTCCCGGCCAACGTCCGAGGCGCCGGCCTGAACCATCACTGGCGCGCCCTGGGGGGAGCGCGGCAGGTCGAGCGGGTCGCGAACAGAAAAGCTCTGGCCGTCGTGACCGGATCCGGAAGCCCCATCGAGCTTGCCGTGCCAAAGTCCGGTGACGACTTCGGCGAATTCACGCGCGCGCTCATAGCGATCGGCATGCGGGCGCAGGCCGGTCGAGCCGAAATTGGCGGCTTCGATGTGGCTGGCGGAGGTAACCAGGTTCCAGCCGGCGCGCCCACCGCTCAGATGGTCGAGCGACAAGAAGGTCCGCGCCAGCCCGTAAGGCTCGTTGTAGCTCGTCGATGCCGTGGAGACGAGGCCGATGTGGCTGGTCTGGACTGCGAGAGCCGAAAGCAGGCTGATCGGCTCAAAGCCGATCGAGCGCGAGGTCTGGCTAGCGATATTGACATTGGCCTCGCGCACGCCGGCAGCGTCCTCGCAGAAGAGCATATCGAACTTCGCCGCCTCCGCCGTTCGCGCCAGCTGGATGTAGTGCTCGATGTCGACGCCCGCTGTCACATGCGCTTTTGGGTGGCGCCAGGCGGCGATGTGGTGGCCTGTTGCCCAAAGGAAGGCGCCGAGCTTCATCTGACGGGCGGTCATTGTCCCTCCTCCCCGACCAGTCCGAGATGGGAGCGAAGCGTCGCGCCGGGATAATCCGACCGGAGAAGGCCGCGGCGACGAAGCTCCGGCAGCACGTGATCGACGAAATCGTCGAGCACAGACAGCGCCGGCGGCATGAGTATGTTGAAACCGTCGCAGCTTTTCGATCGGAAGGACTCTTCGAGCTTGTCTCCGATCAGGTCCGGCCTGGCGGCCATTTCAGCACTCGGCGCGACGTTCATCAGCACCTTTATCGCGCCAGGACTACGCCCGAACGCAAGTGCGCGGCGCTTCAGATCGTCAGCCTTCGCGCCCACGACCGATGGCTCGTCCAACAGGATGACGTCGGCGACGCGGGCGCCGATATCCATGTCGGCCTCCGACAGGCCAGACATGACGAGCACCGGCATATCCTGCGGCGACCGCGCAACATTCAGCGGGCCGCCCACAGAGAAAAACTCGCCCTTGTGGTCGAGCAGGTGCATCTTTTCGGGATCGAAGAAGCGGCCGCCGCTTTTGTCGAACAGCAGGGCATCCGTATCCCAGCCTTGCCACAAGCCCTGCACGATGCCGATGAATTCCTCTGCACGTCGGCGGAAGTCGTCGCCGGAAAACCCTTCCGGACGGCTGAAATTGGCTGCCTCGCGCGGATCGGGGAACATGCTCGCGTTCCAGCCGGCACGGCCATGGCTGATGACGTCGAGCGAGGCGAAACGGCGCGCCAGATTGTAGGGCTGGTGGGCAACCGTCGACGCGGCGGCGATCAGGCCGATCCTGCTTGTGACCGTCGCCAGCGCCGCCAGCAGGGTCGTCGCTTCGAAGGGCACTTGCCGGTTCGGCGCGTCGCCGCGTGCAGCGGGCGCGGAATCGGCAAGAACCACCATGTCCAAGCCGGCTGCTTCGGCCTTTTGCACGAACCGGGCCAGAAGGCTGAAATCCGGGCCGGCGTCGGACGGATGGGAGGGCGCGGCTTCCGGAACCAGTGAAACGGCAAGATGCATTGTGGCGCCGTCGGCCATCGGTCTTCCCTGGTGAGTGAGATTCCGCAGGAATTATCTTCACCAGCTGGACGGAAAGCAACCGGCCAGTCGGCGATCATTTGCCGGCCAGAATATCCTTGATCAGCCGCTGACAGCGCTCGGCCATGAAGTCGAGCAGCAGCCGCACCTTCGGGTCCTGCAGCTTCTTGTGCGGATAGACGGCGGCGAACTGCACCGGCGTCGGCGGCGTGTCGGACAGGATCACCTTCAGCCGCTGGTCGCGGATGAACGGCTCGACCTCGAATCGCGGCTTGTTGATGATGCCGCGGCCGGACAGCGCCCAGCCGGTCAGCACGTCGCCATCGTCCGTGTCATAGGGTCCGTGCACTTCGAATTTTCGCGGGCCGTCGGCCGTCTGCAGCGTCCAGACGTATTCGCGCGCGCCGGAATAGCGCAGCATCAGGCAGTCGTGCTTCTTGCCGATCAATTCCTGCGGCTCGGTCGGCTCGCCACGCGCCTCCAGATATTTCGGTGCCGCCACCAGCACCCGTTCGCACTCCATGATCCCGCGCATCCTGAGGCTGGAATCTTCGATGATGCCCAGCCGGAAGGCGACATCGATGCCTTCCTTCATAATGTCGACATTGTGGTCTGAAAGTCTCAACCGAACCTCGATATCAGGATATTTGTCGTGGAAATCGGGGATGCCCGACGCCACCAGCCGGCGGCCGAGGCCGAGCGGCGCTGTCACTTTTATGGTGCCGCGCGGCTGGCCGGATAAGGCGCTGACCGCAGCCTCCGCCTCGGTGACCGCCTCCAGCACCTGCTTGGCGCCGGAGTAGAACACGGTGCCGTGCTCGGTCGGCATCAGCTGCCGGGTCGTGCGGTTGAACAGCCTGACACCAAGATGCTTCTCGAGCTCCTTGATGCGGTTGGAGGCGACCGCCGGCGAGATGCGCATGTCGCGGCCCGCCGCCGACAAATTGCCAAGCTCGACGACGCGGACGAAGACGGCGATGTTGTCGAGGTAGGCCATGCGGGTTTCGTGGCTCTCATGCAGCTGCGTGTAACGAGCCTAGTATTTTCCAATTTTTTTTGAAAGTCATCGTGCAGCTCGGCCCTTTCCGTTTGCGCTCCAGCCCGTAAAGTCACCCAATCGGCAGGGACGATCTTTCAATGATGGATTTCGCGATTTTCTGGGACTGGCTGAGTTTTGCCGTGCGCTGGCTGCATGTCGTCACCGGCATCGCCTGGATCGGCTCATCCTTCTATTTCGTCGCACTCGATCTCGGCCTGCGCCAGCGTCCGGGCATGCCCGCCGGCGCCTTCGGCGAGGAATGGCAGGTGCATGGCGGCGGCTTCTACCACATCCAGAAATATCTGGTGGCGCCGGCCGAGATGCCCGAGCACCTGACCTGGTTCAAATGGGAATCCTACGCCACCTGGCTGTCAGGCTTTGCCATGCTGTGCGTCGTCTACTATGCCGGGGCGGACCTCTTCCTGATCGATCCCAATGTGCTTGCCATGTCGGTGCCTACAGGCATCTTGCTGTCGCTGGCGACGATCGGCGTCGGCTGGGTGGTCTATGATCTCTTGTGCCGCTCGCCGCTCGGCAAAAGCGACACCGGCCTGATGCTGGTGCTCTACGCCGTGCTGGTGTTCATCGCCTGGGGTCTTACCCATTTGTTCACCGGCCGCGCCGCATTCCTGCATCTTGGCGCCATCACAGCGACGATCATGTCGGCCAATGTCTTCATGGTCATCATCCCGAACCAGAAGATCGTCGTCGCCGACCTAATCGCCGGTAGGAAGCCAGATCCGAAATACGGCAAGATCGCCAAGCAGCGCTCGCTGCACAACAATTACCTGACCCTGCCTGTTTTGTTCCTCATGCTGTCGAACCACTACCCGCTGGCGTTCGGAACTGAGTTCAACTGGGTGATCGCCTCGCTGGTGTTCATCATCGGCGTGCTGATCCGGCATTATTTCAACACCATGCATGCGCGCAAGGGCAACCCGACCTGGACTTGGCTGGCTGCCGCCGTCCTGTTCGTCGTCATCATGTGGCTGTCGACGGTGCCGAAAGTGCTGACCGGCGAAGCCAAGGCGTCCTCGGCGGCACAAATCTATCTCGCCTCGGCGCATTTTCCCGCCGTGCGCGACACAGTGCTTGGCCGCTGCTCGATGTGTCATGCGCAGGAGCCGTCCTACGAGGGCATCTATCACGCGCCAAAAGGTGTGATGCTCGACACGGACGCCGGTATCGCCGAGCAAGCCCGCGAGATCTACCTGCAGGCCGGCCGCAGCCACGCCATGCCGCCCGCCAACGTCACGCAGATTACCGACAAGGAACGGGCACTGCTGGTGGCATGGTTCGAGGAGGCGGAGAAATAAGCATGATCAGCACACTCCTGCGCGGCCGCACACTGTCCTTTCTGCGCTGGCCTGAGACCGTCGACGACCATCCCGCCTGGCGCTACGAGGAGGACGGCGGCCTGCTGATCCGCGACGGCAGGATCGCAGCCGCCGGCACCTATGCCGAGGTCGAGAAAAAGGCTGATGAAGGCGCAAAAAAGATCGATCACCGCCCACATCTGCTGCTGCCGGGCTTCATCGACGCGCATGCGCATTTTCCGCAGATGCAGGTCATCGCCTCCCATGGCGCGGAACTGCTCGACTGGCTGAACACCTATACTTTTCCTGAGGAAACCAAATTCCAGAACGCCCAGCATGGCCGCCGCATTGCCAGGCTGTTTCTCGATGAGGTGGTGCGTCACGGCACGACGACAGTCGCCGCCTATTGCTCGGTCCACAGGGAGTCCGCCGAAGCGTTCTTCGCCGAGTCGCATGACCGCAACATGCTCAACATCGCCGGCAAGGTGATGATGGACCGTAACGCGCCGGAGGGTGTGCTCGATACAGCGCAATCGGCTTATGACGATAGCAAGGCGCTGATCGCCGATTGGCACGGCAAGGGACGCCAGCATTATGCCATCACGCCGCGCTTCGCCATCACCTCGTCACCCGAGCAGTTGGAAATGGCGGGCGCGCTCTGCCGCGAATATCCTGATCTGCACATGCAGACGCACCTGTCGGAAAACCACGCCGAGATTGCCTTTACGCTGCAGCTCCATCCAAAGGCGCGCGACTATACCGACGTCTACGAGCACTACGGGCTGCTCGGGCGCAAAAGCTTGTTCGGCCACTGCATTCATCTGTCGGAACGCGAGGCGGATTCGCTTTCGGATTCAGGCTCGGTGGTGGTGTTCTGCCCGACCTCGAACCTGTTTCTCGGCTCGGGCCTGTTCGATTATCAGCGCTACCGCACGCGAGACAAAGCTCTCCGCATCGCGGCCGCCACCGATGTCGGCGGCGGCACCAATTACTCGATGCTGCGCACCATGGACGAGGGCTACAAGGTGATCGCGCTGAACGGCGAAAAGCTCAACCCGTTCCAGTCGTTCTGGCAGCTCACCCGCGGCAATGCCGAGGCGCTGTCGGTCGTGGAAAGAATCGGCACGCTGGACCAAGGCAGCGATGCCGATATCATCGTGCTCGACGCCCGCGCCACGCCGGCGATGCGGCTGCGGATGGAGACGGCGGACACGCTGGCGGAGGAATTGTTTATGCTGCAGACGCTCGGCGACGACCGCGCCGTGCGCGAAGTCTATGTCGCCGGGCGGGCGGCGAAGAGCGATATGGCGGTTTAGCTATCCCGCACGTTCCGTCTTGACCGGGCGGCAGCCATCGGTCAAAGCCTGCAGCGAAGTTGACAGGGGAACGACATGGCCGTTGCGGACGACATCGCTCTGATCAAGAAACAGGAAGCCACGCTTGTCTTTCCCGTCTTCGACGAGGCTGTTGCCTTCAAGATCGGCTCGGCGATCCGCGACCGAGCGCTAGCCGAAGACCTGCCGATCATCGTCGACATCAGGACCTTCGACCGGCCGCTGTTCTATGCAGCGATGCCAGGCTCGAACGCCTCCAATCCGGACTGGGCGCGGCGCAAGATCAACGTCGTGCGCCGGTTTTTGAGAAGCACCTACCGCCTGGTGCTGGAGCAACAGCGCCCCGACCGCAGCTTCAAGCCCGGCGAGGGCCTCGACATATCAGACTATGTGCTTGCCGGTGGCGGCTTTCCCGTAACGGTCAAAGGTGCCGGCGTGATCGGTGTGATCGCAGTCTCGGGCTTGCCGGAGCGCGAGGATCACGGCGTGGTCGTCGACGCGTTGTGCAGCCATCTCGGTGTCGACGGGCGCCAATTGGCACTGCCGCCGGAAGCAAAATGACTGAGATCGATCCCAAGACCTTCCTCACCGCCATTTTCAACGCCGCCGTCGCCGCTGCCGATCCCCAGAGAACCATCAGGGATCGTCTGCCGGCAATGCCGAAAGGGCGCACCATCGTCATCGGCGCCGGAAAAGGCTCAGCGCAGATGGCGGCGGCATTCGAAAAAGTATGGGACGGGCCGATCGAAGGGCTGGTCGTCACCCGCTACGGCTATGGCGCGACCTGCCAGCGCATCGAGATCATCGAGGCGGCGCATCCGGTGCCGGACGCAGCCGGTCTCGAAGCCTCGCGCCGGTTGCTCGAAAAGGTGCAGGGGCTGACCGCGGACGATCTGGTCGTGGCGCTCATCTCGGGCGGCGGCTCGGCGCTGCTGCCGTCGCCTGCTGGAGGTCTGACGCTGGCCGACGAAATCGCCGTCAACGAGGCGCTGCTCGCCTCCGGCGCACCGATCGCCGCCATGAACGCCATCCGCAAGCATGTTTCCACGATCAAGGGCGGCAGGCTGGCGGCAGCCGCCTATCCCGCCAAGGTGGTGTCGCTGGTCGTCTCCGACATTCCGGGCGACAATCCGGCGCTGGTCGCTTCCGGCCCGACGGTTCCCGATTCCGGCAGCCGCGAAGACGCATTGGCGTCGATCGCCGCCTATGGCATGAAGCTGCCGGCTTCGGTGATGGCACATATCAGTTCGCCGACCGCAGATGCGCCGCGCGCCGACGATCCGCGTTTTTCGCGCAACGAAGTGCATCTGATCGCCTCGGCCGGCGTGTCGCTGGAGGCGGCTGCGGCCGAAGCCAGGCGCCAAGGTATCGAGGCGGTCATCCTCTCCGATTCCATCGAGGGCGAGGCGCGCGAGGTCGGCGGTGTCCACGCCGCGATCGCGCGCGAGGTCGCGACGCGCAGCCGGCCTTTCCCAAAGCCGGTGCTGATCCTGTCGGGCGGCGAGACGACAGTGACCGTGCGCACAAAAGGCAAGGGCGGTCGCAACAGCGAGCTTCTGCTCGCCTTCGCCATCGGCATCAGCGGCATGGCGGGCGTCCACGCGCTGGCCGCCGACACCGACGGCATCGACGGCTCTGAGGACAATGCCGGCGCCTTTGCCGACGGTTCGACGGTTTCGCGAATGCGGGCGGCAGGCGTCGATGCCAAGGCGATGCTTGCGGGCAACAATGCCTGGACGGCATTCAATGCCGTCGGCGATCTTTTCGTGCCCGGCCCGACCGGGACGAACGTCAATGATCTCCGGGCGATATTGATCAGATAGGTTCAGGCGGCCATCAGCGTCTTCACCGCTTTCATATCCTTCAGGAACCGCTCGCGTTCGGCCTGTTTGTCCGCCGGCTCGCGGATGCGCAGGATGAAGGACGGATGGATCGTGACGAACACACGCAGGCCATCCTCGCGCTCCACGACCGCGCCCCGCATTTTCATGATCGGCACGACTTTGCCGAGCAGTGACTGCGCCGCCGTTGCGCCGAGCGCCACAGCCAGATTGGGCTTTATCAGATCGAGCTCCTTGTCGAGCCACCAGCGGCAGGCCTGCACCTCGCCGGCATTCGGCTTGGAGTGGATGCGCCGCTTGCCGCGCGGCTCGAACTTGAAGTGCTTGACCGCGTTGGTGACATAGACTTTCAGCCGGTCGACGCCGGCATCGTCCAGGATGGCGTCGAAGACCTTGCCCGCCGGCCCGACAAAAGGTTTTCCGGCCAGATCCTCCTGGTCACCAGGCTGTTCACCGACGAAGATCACCTTGGCCTTGTCAGGTCCTTCGCCGAACACGGTCTGTGTCGCATTGCGCCATAGCGGGCAGCGGCGGCAGGCTTTCGCCACCTCACTGAGTTCGGGAATGGTGCTTGCGCCATTCTCTTCCGCCGTCTCGGGCAATTCACGCTTGGGCCAGCGTCTTGCCTGCACCTTGGCGTGGTGTGGCACGGGATTTGTCTGCATCCTGGCGATCATGGCTGATGCGGCCTTGTCCGCTGCTGCGATCAGATGCGGAATGAGCGAAGCCCCGGAAAGGTTCCTTCAAAATAGCCCGGACCCGGCTTTCGCCGGGAGAATGACCGGCGATGCGACCGCCTCACACCTCGTGCAGATAGAGATGATAATCCAGTTCGCTGACCGTGCGCGCCACGCGCAGATATTCGGATTGCTTGATCGCCACAAATGTACGGTGCAGGTCTTCGCCCAGCGCTCCTTTGAGGAACGTCGACGCGCGCGCGGCCTCGATCGCGGCGCGCCAGTCCACTGGCATGGTCGTGCGCGTGATTGCCGATTCGTAGCCATTGCCGGTCGTTTCGGGGCCGGGGTCGAGGCCTTCGTCGAGACCCCTGGTGATGCCAGCCAGCACGGTTGCCGCGACCAGATAGGGGTTGGCATCGACGCCTGACGGCCGGTGCTCGATGCGCCGGTTTTTCGCATCGCCTGCCGGCACGCGCAACGCCACTGAGCGGTTATTGACGCCCCAGGTCGGCGCCACTGGGGCATAGGATTGCGAGACGAAGCGACGCCATGAATTGGCGTGCGGTGCGAACACCAGCATCGATTCGGCCATGGTCTGGATGAGGCCGCCCAGTCCGCGCAGCAGCGGCAAAGACCAGGTCTCGCCGCTGGCTTCAGCGAAGACGTTCTTGCCGGCCTTGTCCTGCAGCGAGACATGGAAATGCATGCCGGAGCCGGCATATTTTTCGATCGGCTTGGCCATGAAGCAAGCGGTGACGCCGTGGCGGCGCGCCTGTGCCCGCACCAGCCGCTTCAGCATGATGAGATCGTCGGCCGCCCGCATCACATCGTTGCGATAATTCAGCGTCAGCTCGTACTGGCCGGGCGCATATTCGGAAATGACCGTCTCGGCCGGGATGCCTTGCACCTTGGCCGCGGCATAGATGTCGGAAAACAGCGGTTCCATGCCGTGCAGATGGTCGACGGAATAGACCTCGGTCTTGGCCGAGCGTCGGCCGTCGAGTACCGCGTTCGCCGGTCGCACCTTACCGTCGGCGTCGCGCTCGTTGGCGAGCAGGAAGAATTCGAGCTCGAAGGCGCCGGCAGGATGCAGGCCCTTGGCCGCCAGTATCTCCACCTGCCGGGCCAGCGCCAGCCGCGGATCGGAGGACATGGGCTGACCGTCGAGATGATACATCGCCATCAGCACCTGGCCGCGCGGCGGCTGTGTACCGAACAGCGGCACCAGCGTGCCGGGGATCGGCCATGCCCGCAGGTCGCCGTCGCCGGTCGTCCAGATCAGTCCGGTCTCGTGAACGTCCTCGCCGGTGATATCGAGGCCGAGGATGGATATCGGCATGTGCCGGCCGCCCTCGAAGATGCTCATCAACTCGTGCCGGCGCACGATCTTGCCGCGGCCGACACCATTGGCGTCAGTCAGCACGATGTCGAACGCTTCGATCTCCGGGTGGGCGTCGAGAAAGGTTTGCGCCTCGGCGGGCGTCGAGCCCGAAGGGGAGGCGATGATGGCGTTCAAAGTTTGCTTGTGCGCTTCTCTCATGCGCTAGCTTGTCTCATGCCGCGAGCCTTGCCGCAACCGCACCGAAGGCGGTGATCAGGCGGTTGACCTGGGCAGCACTCGTCGCCGGCGAGATCAGCATCATGTTGTGGAACGGCGCGATCAGCACGCCGCGATTGACTAGCGCGACATGGACCGCCGCTTCGAGCTCCGGCGCGTGCGCTGTTTCCGCCTCGCCGCCATTCCTCAGCGGGCCAGGCGCGCAGATGAACTCGACGCGTGCGCCGACTCGGGCAACATGCCAGGGCAGGCGGTAGCGGTCGATGACGGCGGTCAGCCCGGCGTCGAGCCGCCGCGCCAGATGGTCCATATGGTCATAGTTCTCTTCGGTCATCACTTCTTCCAGCGTGGCGCGCATCGCCGCGAATTGCAGCGGATTGGCCGAGAGCGTCGTGCCCATGCCGGAATAACCGGGCTGTTTCTGGCTATTATAGGCAGCATAGCGCGCGGCGACGTTTTCGCTCATGCCCCACACGCTGGCCGGCACACCGCCGGCGATCGGCTTGCCGAGCACGAACAGGTCCGGCTCCAAGCCGTGTTTCGGCGTATAGCCGCCGGGACCGGTCGAGATCGTGTGCGTCTCGTCGATCAGAAGCAGGGTGCCGGCCGCGCGGGTGAGACGTCGCAGCGCTTCGTGGAAGCCGGGATCGGGCAGCACCATGCAGGAGTTGGTCAGCACCGGCTCGGTGATGACGCAGGCGATATCCCCGTCCCGGAGCGCGGCCTCAAGCGCCGGCACATCATTGAACTCGATGACATCGGTTGCCCGGGTCAGGTCGCGAAATTCGCCGGCCAGTCCCGGCCGGTTGATCGGTCTGCCGTCGACCAGCCGCACCATCGTCTCGTCGACCGAGCCGTGATAGCAGCCGTTGAAGACCAGGATCTTTTCCCGGCCGGTGATGGCGCGGGCAACGCGCAGCGCAAAGCGGTTGGCATCGGTCGCCGTCGTCGCGATCTGCCAGAAAGGCAGGCCGAAGCGCTGTTTCAGCAGCGGGCCGATGGCGAGTGCATCCTCCGAAGGCAGCATGTAGGTGAGGCCGCGTCCAGCCTGCCGGCGGATGGCGCGGGCGACCGGCGGCGGCGAATGGCCGAACATCGAGCCGGTATCGCCGAGGCAGAAATCGTCGAGCCTGTTGCCGTCGATATCGGTGATGGTGGCGCCCTTTGCGCTGCCGACCAGGATCGGGAACGGCGTCGGCCAGTCGTTCATCCAGTGCATCGGCACGCCGCCGAAGAAGCCCGGCAGACCATTGCCGGCCTTCGCTGCCGATTTCGGCCGTGCCTTGCGGAAGGCTTCGGCCTCGGTCTCGCGCAGATCGGCGATGCGGGCAGTGCTGATGCCGCCGATGGATGTCTTTGAATGGTCGATTGTATGCATGAAGGCCCCTCTCGTACGTCACTCTAGCCAATCGGCATCCGGAACCGCAATTGGCCGCGCGGCCGCCCTGCATTGGTTCAGCGGCCACGATAGAAGAGGACTGGCGCTTGACCTCAGGGCATCCTCCAGCATCAATGCGGGTGGGTATGTGGCTTGGGGGAGAAAAGATGCGGACGATCTTCTGTGTAACAACGCTGCTGCTGTCGGCCGGCACGGCCTTCGCCACCGGCGGCATCTGGTGCTCCGCCGAGGATGCCGCGGTGAAATTCGAGGTCGAAGCCGGCGTCACCAGAGGCATGGGCGGGCCGACCTTCAATTTTCGCGGCGACCTCGAAATTCTTGGCAGGCCCGTTGGCGACGATCTGCGCAAGACCATGTTCGAGGATTCCAACCTCACGCAATACTGGCTCGACGGCAAGGAACTGCGGCTGCTCGTCTATCGTGAGCACGAGGTCGCAAACACCTATAGCTCAGTCGAACTGACGATCCTGACCAAGGCCAGCGAAGAAGGCGTTTATGACGGGCGCTATTCGCTCGCGATCTATGACGGCACGGCTGCCGCGGACAAAGACGGCAAGCCTGTCGAATTGACCGGCAAGGTCTCCTGCGGGGCCGAGTAGAACTCCCGGTTAGTTATGCCGAAATATCGATAACGCCGCAGTCGCCGGCCGCACTGCCGAAGGCGACGCGCCGCTCTTGCCTGTCCCACATCATCGAGGTGATGGCGCCCTTGCCCGGCCGGCGCAGCAGCACTTCCTTGGCGTCGGTGAAGCGCACGGCCATCACCTTGCCGTCATCATAGCCGACGGCGACGACGTCCTGGCTTGGATGGCAAGCGACCGAGGTCACCATGGCGTTGCCGCGCGTGCCGAGCTCCAGCGGCGCTTTGCCCATCGGCCCGTCCTTGCCCGAAAACGGCCAAACGATCGCTGCCGGTGCGCCGGAACTCGCCAGCCATTTTCCCTTGGCGCTCCACGACAGGCTTTTGACCTTGCCGGGATAGCCGCTCATGCGCATGTGCTTGCCGTCGGCCAGCTTCCAGCCATGCAGCGCGTTCTCCTGCATGGTGGTGACGAGGAAGGCGCCGTCCGGCGAGAAGGTGATGCCGGTGTGGGCGCCGGCCCATTCGAGCTCGACAGGCTTGCCGTCGGCCGCCGGGAAATGCAGCGTCGCGCCATTATAGCGGGCAACGCCAAAGCGCATCCCCCTGGGCGAGAACGCTAGCCCCTCGACCGAACGAAGATGCGCAAATTCCCTGGCCTTGCCGTCGGCGAAACGCACGAAGGCGATCTTGCCCGAGGCGTAGGCAATGGCGCCTTGCGGCCCGGCAGCGACGCTGGTGATCCATTTTTTGCCGGCGCTTGCCAGTTCCGCCGCATTGCCGCCGGCGGTGACGGCAAAGACCTTGCCGTCCTCGCCGCCGGTGATCAACCGGTCGTTGGCCGCGTCGTGGAAGGCCGCGAGCAAGCCGTCATTGGCCTGCACAGTCTTGTGGCCATGGTCGAGCCGATGGATGGTGCCGTCGGCCAGGGCAAAGTGCGGCACGTCGTCAAGGAAGACGGCGGCGATGCAATGGCCATCGAGATCAAGCGGGGCGACTGTGGGCATGCGAGCTGTTCCATTAGAGATCGTTGTGGTCGCCTTGCCGCCGCAGAGGAATCGTTAGCGTGGCTAGGTGCGACGCGACCTTCTCCCCTTGTGGGAGAAGGTGGATTGGCGCGCAGCGCCAAGACGGTTGAGGGGTGCTGGACCAAACGCCGTCAGTGCCAAGCTGGAACACCCCTCATCCGACCGAGCTTCGCTCGGCCACCTTCTCCCACAAGGGGAGAAGGAAGAAGGGCCAGCGCTATCGTTATAAGGTTTGGAAATCAAGCGGCCTGGCAGGCGTCAAAACTCTTCTTCAGCCGCTCGGCATCGAGCTCGCGGCCGATGAACACCAGCCGGCTCTCGTGCTTCTCGCCTTCCTTCCAGGCGCGCTGGTGGTCGCCCTCGATGATCATGTGCACGCCCTGGATGACATAGCGCTCGTCATCGCCCTTGAGCGCGATGATGCCTTTCAGCCGCAGGATGTTCGGGCCTTCCATCTGGGTGATCTTCTCGATCCACGGGAAGAATTTCTTCGGGTCCATCTCGCCGCCGCGCAACGAGACCGATTGCACCGTCACGTCATGGATATCGGAAGGGTGCGCGTGATGATGGTGATCGTGCCCGTCGTGATCATGGTGGTGGCCATCGTGATCGTGATGGTCATGTTCATGGTGATCATGATCGTCATGCGCCTCGAGGAAATGCGGGTCGTTCTCCAGCGCCCGCGAAAGATCGAAGGCACCGCGGTCCAGCACCTCGGACAACGCTACGCCGGCGCGCGTGGTGCGGTGGATCCTGGCCGCCGGGTTGATCGCGCGGATCGTCGCCTCGACCTTGCTCAGCTCCTCCGGCGTGACGAGATCGGTCTTGTTGAGCACGACGACATCGGCAAAGGCGATCTGGTCCTCGGCTTCACGGGAATCCTTCAGCCGCAATGGCAGATGCTTGGCGTCGACCAGCGCCACCACCGCGTCGAGCCTGGTCTTGGAGCGCACATCGTCGTCCATGAAGAAGGTCTGCGCCACCGGCACCGGATCGGCGAGGCCGGTCGTCTCGACCACGATGGCGTCGAAGCGGCCTGGCCGGCGCATCAGGCCCTCGACGACGCGGATCAGGTCGCCGCGCACCGTGCAGCAGACGCAGCCATTGTTCATCTCGTAGATTTCCTCGTCGGATTCCACGATCAGCTCGTTGTCGATGCCGATCTCGCCGAACTCATTGACGATGACGGCGTAGCGCTTGCCGTGGTTTTCCGAAAGGATGCGGTTGAGCAGCGTGGTCTTGCCGGCGCCAAGATAGCCGGTGAGAACGGTTACGGGGATCTGCGTCGTCTGTGCATCGCTCATGTTGGGCCTCGAAAAGGATTGTTGGCTCCATATAGGATGTGCGCCTCGCTTTTGCACGCAGCAAACCAATGGGCCAAACAGGTCGCCAACATTGCCGAACTTTCATTAGTGCGGGCTGGCCTCACTGCCTAGATAAGAACAAGGTGAGTTGCTCGACAAGAATGAAGGTGGCGCCGGATGCCCGACAATCCATCCTTATTTCCATTGAACCGGCGTCGGGCGCTCGGCCTCATCGCCGTCACTGCCGGCGGCGGCATTTTCCTTCCAGCTGCAAGGGCCGAAGAAGCCTCGCCCTTTGCCGGGCTTGCCCTGTTCGATAGTGGCGCCGGCGTCTGCGCGATCACGCCGGAGACGACCGAGGGACCGTTCTATTTCGACCCGAAGCTCGAGCGCGCCGATATCACCGAAGGCAAAGCGGGCATTGCCCTCAATGTACGGCTGCAGGTGGTCGACGCGGGCTGCCAGCCGCTTGCCGGCGCGCGCGTCGACATCTGGCATTGCGATGCGCAGGGGCATTATTCGGGCTATCCGGGACAAGGTGACGGCCAGGATGTCGACACGTCAGGCCAGAGTTTTCTGCGCGGCTGGCAAAAGACGGACGACACCGGCATCGTTTCCTTCGCCACCATTTATCCCGGCTGGTATCGCGGCCGCACCACCCACATCCACTTCAAGGTCTTCCCCAACGACAATTCGGTGATGACCGGCCAGCTGTTTTTCCCCGACAGCCTGAGCGAGCAGATATTCACCACTGTCGCGCCCTACACCGACCGGTCCGGCAGGCGGGATACGCTGAATGCCAGGGACGGTATCGCCCGGCGCGCCGGGCCGCTGTCGCAGGCGGCGCTGCGTGAGGTGGCGGACGCCTACCAGGCGTTGATGATCGTCGCGGTAAAGGCTGATTGAGTCTCGTTTCGTGTGTGCGGCGCTCCTGCGGAAAGCTCCCACCTGCACTGAAAAGTCGTTTGTCATCTAACTGAAATAAACATCTGGCATTAGCCACGGCGGACATCGCATTGCTTGCCGGCAAAGCTGTTTTGCAGAGCCGGATCTTTTTGATCGTCGATTGCCAACCGGGCGGCTGCCTCTATGCTGTCCGCACCGGTTCGGCCGAAGAGGGATGACCATGGCCAAGGCGGACAAAACTGCGACAATGAGCCGGCTGCATTCGGCGGCGCGGCTGGCACGTACTGCGCTGGCGGCGCGGCTCCTAGGGCACGGCTTTTATGCCGGCCAGGACCAGATCATGCTGGCGCTCGACCGCGAGGACGGGCAGACGCCCGGCAATCTTGCCGGCCGCCTCGGTGTTCGCCCGCCGACCATCACCAAGACCATCAACCGGCTTCAGGCGCAGGGTTTCCTGGAAAAGCGCGCCTCGGCCGCCGATGCCCGCCAGGCCCATATCTTCCTAACCGACACCGGCCGCGAAATCATTCACGCCATCGAGAAATCGGTGAAGAAGACCGAGAAGCAGGCGCTGAAAGGTCTCGACAAAAAGGACCAGAAGGCGCTGTTCAAGCTGCTCGCCCGCGTTGAGGCGAACCTCTCGAACGGGGAGATGGTTCTCGTCGACGACGAGATCGACGCCGACGAATGATCCGCGGCTGACGCCATCAGGCAGCCGCTGCCGACGACCCATGGATCAGGGCCGACCAGCGGCCCGGCGTGACGCCGAACGCCTTCTTGAAGTGCCTGATAAAATGACTTTGGTCACTGAAGCCGGCCGCAATCGCGATCTGCGCCAATGGTTCGTTCGCCTCGATCATGCGGCGTGCCCGTTGAAGCCGGCGCATCAAGAGAAAGCGATGCGGGCTGGTGGAGAAGGCGGCACGGAAATGCCGCGATAGGGCGTAGCGATCCAGCCCGGTGATCGCCTCCAGCTCCTCGGAACGGACGATACGGAAAACATTTTCTTCCAGATAGTCGCGTGCCAGGCTGGCTGCCCGCCAGGCTGTCCTTGGGATCGGTTTCGCCGGCAGGCCTGCATGCCGTGTCAGGCTTTGCATCAGCTGGGCAATGAAGTCGGCGACAAAAAGATCGTCTAGCTTCTGGTCCAAAGGCCCCAGCGCCGAAAGCAGCCTCGTGCGGAAAACTGGATCCGTCACCACGGCATCCCTGACGAAAGGCAGCGGTGCGTTGATCGTATCGAGGCAGTCCAGGACGACGGACGGCTCCAGATAAAGCATCCTGTAACGCAGGCCGTCTTCGGTGCCGGCACCGCCGTCGTGCAATTCGTCGGGATGCAGCACGATAATCTGGCCGGGCAGGCTGTGATGCGTCGCGCCGCGATAACGGAAGGTCTGCACGCCATGCAGCGTCACGCCGATGGCGTAGGTATCGTGACGATGGAGATCGAAGGCGCTGCCGTGGAACCGTGCCTCGATACGCTCCATGCCGACGGAATCGGGGGCCGAGATAACGCAGTTTTCAGCCACGTCAACGCACAAACGTCCAAGACCCTGAAAGGCCTCGCCATCTAGACCGTGTGACATCGCTTCATTCGCAAACCTTGAATGGTAAATGTCTCATGTTCGATACGAAATTTGCAATCGTGCTGCAGGACGACCTTCCCGTCTGGCAAAAGCTCAATGTCACCGCCTTCCTGACCAGCGGCATCGTTGCGCAGTATACAGAAATCATCGGCGAACCCTATCGCGACCGCGCCGGCAACATCTATAACCCGCTCTCGATCCAGCCCGTCATCGTGCTTTCAGCCGACCGCCCGACGCTCAGTGCGATCCACCGGCGGGCGCTGGAGCGCGGCGTGACGACCTCCCTCTATGTCGACGAAATGTTTTCGACCGGCCACGACGCGGCGAACCGCGCCGCCTTTGCCGAATTCGCACCTGGCGACGCCAAGGTCGTCGGCATCGCGCTGCGCGCCGAAAAGAAGCTTGTCGACAAGATCACCAAGGGCGCCCGTATGCATCCCTAGCGCATCGGCCCGAAAATCGTAGTCGGTCTTTTTGGCTTGCCGGTAGGTGGCAATTCCCGCAAAGGTGGCTCTACCTCACTATCCGGCCTGAAAATTGAGTGCTCCCCCAAGACAAGACGAAAGCGCGACGCCTCCGGCGGCGATCCTTTGCATGCTTTCCGTCTATGTGTTTTTTACCTTTCTGGACACCAGCAGCAAATATCTTGTCCTGGCCGGGGTCTCGGCGTTGATCGTCGCCTGGGCTCGCTTCGCCGTCCACGTCGTGCTTGTCGGTATCTTTCTCCGCGGATGGCGCGAGCCGGCGCGCTTTCGCGCCAACAATTTGCCAGCGCATATCCTGCGCGGCGCCTTCCTGTTCGGATCGACCATTTGCAACGTCATGGCGCTGCGGACCCTGCAACTGGCCGAAACCACCTCGATTTACTTTTTCGCACCGATGGTGATCACAGCACTCGCCGGTCCGCTGCTCGGCGAATGGGCCGGCTGGCGGCGCTGGCTGGCGATCCTGAGCGGCTTCATCGGTGTCCTCATCATCACCCGGCCGGGCATTGGCGTCTTTGGCCTTGGCCACCTCTTCGCGTTAGGCTCGATGCTGTCGAACTGTTTCTACGTCATCATGACGCGGCGCATGTCGGCCACGGAAACCTCGGAGAGCCTCATCCTCTTTTCGGCGCTGGCGCCCGCCGTGCTGCTCCTGCCGATGCTGCCGTTTTCGCTCTCCCTGCCGCAGGATGGCTGGCACTGGTTCATCTTGCTGATGCTTGGCGTCTTCGGCGCAATCGGCCACTGGCTCCTGGTTCAGGCCTATCGTCTCGCCACCACCACGGCACTGGCCCCCTATCCCTATTCGCAGATGATCTGGATGATCATTGCCGGCTGGATTGTCTTCAACCAGTTCCCCGATCGGTGGACGCTCGTCGGCGCGGCCGTCATCGTCGCCAGCGGCCTTTACATCGTCCATCGCGAGCACAGGCTCCGCGTGCGCAATCGCGCCGCCCTCGACGTCGAGATGGAAGCGCTGGCAAAAAAACTTTGATTTGCTCCCGATCGATGGCATAAGAGCCCGCCTTTAAACAGTTTAAAGAAGCTCGGGGAGCGAAGAGCGCTGGCACAGAAGATCAAGCTTTCGACGATCGCGGACGCGCTCAGCGTGTCCACGGCCACGGTTTCGCTAGCTCTGCGCGACAGCCCGCTGGTCGCCGGAACCACCCGTGACCGCATCAAAGAACATGCCCGCGCCATCGGCTATATCTACAATCGCCGCGCCGCCAGCCTGCGCACCTCGCGCTCGGGCATCGTCGGCGTTGTCGTTCACGACATCATGAATCCCTTCTTCGCCGAGATACTGCGCTCGATCGAAAGCGAGCTCGATCGCAGCCGGCAGACCTTCATCCTGTCGAACCATTACGACCAGCTCGAAAAGCAGCGCACCTTCATCGACACGCTTTTGCAACTCGGCGCCGACGGCGTCATCATGTCGCCGGCCATCGGCACGCCGCCCGAAGACATCCTGATGGCCGAGGAAAACGGCTTGCCGGCGGTGCTGATCGCGCGCACCGTTGAAGGCGCCGACGTGCCGGTGTTTCGCGGCGACGATGCCTACGGCACCGCGCTTGCCACCAACCATCTGATCTCGCTCGGGCACAAGCGCATCGCCATGGTAGGGGGCACCGACCAGACCTCGACCGGCCGCGACCGCTACCAAGGCTATGTCAATGCCATGGAGGCGGCCGGGCTGGAGGTCAGGCCGTCCTGGCGCATCGCCGGTCCGCGCACCAAGCAGGCCGGCTTCGAAGCCGCTGGGCAGTTCCTGGCGCTGAAGGACAAGCCTACCGCGGCCTGCTGCTGGAACGACCTCGTCGCCATCGGCCTGATGAACGGCATCGCGCGCGCCGGGCTGGTGCCGGGCATTGACATATCCGTCACCGGCTATGACGATCTCGAGGAGGCCGCGATCGCGACGCCGGCGCTGACCACCGTCTGGAACGGCCAGCGCGAGGTCGGTCGCCGCGCCGCCAGCGCGCTGCTCGACAAGCTCAATGGGCAGATGGTGCGGCCGTCGCAGGAACTGATCAAGCCGGAACTGCATGTGCGCCAGTCGACCGGCAAACCGGTGGAACGTGCATGACAGAAGCCGAACAGCAAACAGTCGCCATTCTGGTGCCGGGCCAATTCAACGACCACGCGGTCGGTCGCATCGACCGGACGTTTAGCCGCGTGGGGATCGAACGGCCCGATGCGTCACTGGTCACCGATGAGCTGCGCCGCTCGGTGCGCGGCATTGCCGCCTTTGGCGGCATAAATGCCGCACTGATGGATGCGTTGCCGAACCTCGAGATCATCGCCAATTTCGGTGTCGGCTATGATTCGGTCGATGTCCGTCACGCCGCGCAGCGAGGCATCATGGTGACCAACACGCCTGACGTGCTGACCGAGGAGGTCGCCGACACGGCGCTCGGGCTGCTGATCAACACCGTCCGCGATCTGCCACGCGCCGAGACCTGGCTGCGCGACGGCAGTTGGAAGCGCAAAGGCAACTATCCGCTAAGCCGGCTGACCTTGCGCGGCCGCGGCGTTGGCATCTTCGGCATGGGCCGCATCGGTCTCGCCATTGCCCGGCGGCTGGAGGCCTTTGGCCTGCCGATCGCCTACCACAACCGGCGCCAAGTCGAAGGCCTGCCCTACGACTATCACCAGACCCTGAAAGGCCTTGCCGAGGCGGTCGACACGCTGATCTCGGTAGCGCCCGGCGGCGCCTCGACCGAAAAAGCGGTCAACGCCGAGATCCTGTCGGCGTTGGGCGCTGACGGCGTCTTCGTCAACATCGGCCGTGGCAGCACGGTGGACGAGGCAGCCCTTGCCGCAGCCCTTGCCGACGGCACCATCGCCGCTGCTGGGCTCGACGTCTTCGCCGACGAGCCGAACGTGCCGCAGGCGCTGCTCGCCGCCCCCAACACCTCGCTTTTGCCGCATGTCGGCTCGGCCTCGGAACATACCCGCCGCGCCATGGCCGATCTGTGCGTCGACAATCTGGTTTCCTGGTTTTCCCGGGGAAAGGCGCTGACGCCGGTGCCGGAGACGGAAAAGGTAAAGGCGCAGAGCTAAGCGGTGACCTTTCATATTTATTAACGTCGGCTTAACGCTTTGAAATCATTCTGTATCTCTCGCCAAATAAGCAGAGAATACAGGATGAAAGCACTTGCCGCATTGATGGCGGCCGCCGCGCTGTTCGGTAGCGTTCAGCTGCTTCGCGGCGGTGGTGGCGAAGCAGCCAGTGAGCCAACGCCGCCGTCCGGCAGCTACAAGCTGGTGGCCAATGGCGACGAAGCGTCCTGCGCGGTCAAGCGCGGTGCCGAAATTTCCGATGGCCTGTCGCTGCTGACGGTCGCTGCGAACTGCCGCCGGATTTTACCCGGCATCGAGCGCGCGAAATTCTGGCGTGAGCAGGATGACGACACGATCGCCTTCAGCGCGAACGGCATCGACCCGATCGTCACTTTCGCCATCGCCGACGGCGACGGTTATGAATCCTACGCACCGGCCCTGCCGCTGATGTCGCTGGCGGCCAGCAACTGAACTATTCCGCGGCAGCGCGCCCGATTTTGCCATAGCTTGTTAGTGTACCACATCGCCGAAGGCGCGGAGTATCTTTGCCGAGACGCTCTCCGACTGTGACGATCGTGCCGTCGGTGGCGGCCGCCTCGATCTGCAGCTTCGGGCCAAGCTAGTCGACCGCCGGCTGCTGATCCCGATGGCGGAAACCGTGTAGGTGAGCATCAAAGGCCTAGCCGGAGAGCGGCATTCGGCAGAAAAGCGTGGCCTTTCTGCAACGCCAGGTTAGAAAGAAGCTTCAGGACACGTAAGCGCTTGCATTGCAACCGAAGCGCGATCGTTATGCCCCATTCAATTAGGGGGCACTTACGTGAAATCGATCCTACTCGCATCGACTATTCTCTTGGCCGTTTCGGGCAGCGCTTTTGCTGCTGACTCGATTGCCGCGGCTCCGGTGGGCTACGAATGGAGCGGCTTCTATGTGGGTGCACAACTGGGGTACGGCTGGGGCGACGTCGATAGTCACGACGTGGATATCTTGGACCCCAGTTTTTCCGACTGGGCTGACTCCTGGAAAACTGACGGAGTGATAGGCGGTATTCACATCGGCTATAATCAGGCCTTCAATTCGATCGTTCTCGGTG
This sequence comes from Mesorhizobium sp. M6A.T.Cr.TU.017.01.1.1, assembly GCF_004023115.1. Classification (NCBI taxonomy): domain Bacteria; kingdom Pseudomonadati; phylum Pseudomonadota; class Alphaproteobacteria; order Hyphomicrobiales; family Phyllobacteriaceae; genus Mesorhizobium; species Mesorhizobium sp. M6A.T.Cr.TU.017.01.1.1. The sequence goes on along the minus strand of NZ_RZTA01000011.1, from coordinate 38,560 downwards.
TTGAAGCCGATATCGAAGCCTCGGGAGCGAGTGGCTCCGTTGATTCGACCTTTGCCGGCAATATCAAAACCGATATCGACGTTCAGGGTTCGCTGCGGGCGCGTCTCGGCTACGCGATGGGACCGGCCCTCCTGTACGCCACGGGCGGTCTCGCGGTTGCTCACTTCGACACCAAATATGACGATGGCACAACGACTGACAGTTCTTCCCATACGAAGGCAGGGTGGACGCTGGGCGCCGGTGTCGAATATGCCTTCGCGCAAAACTGGACGACGCGCGTCGAGTACCGCTACAGCGATTTCGGCACGTTCACTGACAATCCGGCGACCGACAGTGAATTCCTTTACCCGACCGAAGTGACCACTCAATCTGTTCGCTTCGGCGTCAGCTACAAATTCTGATATGGGTTGATCGCGGGTTCTGCGCCAAGGGCCGGACCCCGCGATCGTCTATTCCGCGGCGGCGCGCGCGCCGGATTTCGCCGCGGCGTGCAGGCGCACGGCGTCGCCGAAGGCACGGAATATCCTTGCCGAGACGCTGTCCGACTTGACCCAGTATTCGGGATGCCACTGGACGCCGACGGCGAAGGCGCGGGCGTCCCGCACCGAAACCGCCTCGACCGTGCCGTCGCTGGCGACCGCCTCTATCTGCAGCTTCGGGCCGAGCCGGTCGACGGCCTGGCGATGCACCGAGTTGACCATTATGTCGCCCGCCCCGAACACACCGGCGAGGCAGCTTCCGGGCTTGATCGAAATGGCTTGGCGGATGGCGAAACGTTCGTCCTGATTGTCGCTCGCCGGCGCGCGATGGTCCAGCGAACCCTCGCGCTCCTGGATTTCGGTCGCCAGCGTGCCGCCCAGCGCCACATTCATCTCCTGGATGCCACGGCAGATGGCGAGCAGCGGCACGCCGCGCTCAACTGCCTTGCGGATCAACGGCAGCGTCGTGGCGTCGCGGGCAGGATCGTAGGGACCATTGGCCTCGCTGGCATCGCCGCCGTAGAGCGACGGATGCACATTGGACTTCGAGCCGGTGACCATGACGCCGTCGACCGATGACAGGAGTTCATCGAAATCGAGCCGGTCGCCGAAGGACGGCACAAGCAACGGGAACACGCCGGCGGCCGAAAGCGCCGCCTCCAGATATTGCTGCGGAGCGGCATGCCAGGTGTAGTTGTCGAACTGGCGGACGTCGGTCGATATGGCGACGAGCGGCTGCTGCATTTTATCCGGGTCCATTCAGTGCAGGGACATATTCTGCCTTTAAAATAGGCGATCCGAACGCGCTTTGCCATGACAAGTTTCGGCATGTCGCATGGGCCACGGAGCGGTCGTTAGACTATAGTTGCAGGAGGCGCGCTCACCTCGCGAATTTCGTGGAAACGCCGCCGGCAAAACCGGCTGCCAAGCTGGACTCGACTTCTTGCCCGTGTATTGTTTGCCGCGAAGCCGATCCGGGGAACAGAGCATTTTCCGTACGTCGGTCTGTTGATCCAATAGGGAGGACTTCATGGATCGTCGATCATTCATCCGCAAGGCCGGCGCGACCGGTGTGGGCGCCGCTGCGGCTACAGCAGCGCTTGCCGCGCCGGCCATCGCTCAATCCAATCCGAAAGTGACATGGCGCCTGGCGTCGTCCTTCCCGAAATCCCTGGACACGATCTATGGCGGCGCCGAGGTCTTTTCCAAGATGCTTTCGGAGGCGACCGACGGCAATTTCCAGGTCCAGGTCTTTGCCGCCGGTGAACTCGTGCCCGGCCTGCAGGTTGCGGACGCCACCACCGCCGGCACCGTCGAGGCCTGCCATACGGTGGCATATTATTATTGGGGCAAGGATCCGACATGGGCACTGGGCGCCGCGGTTCCGTTCTCGCTCAACGCACGCGGCATCAATGCCTGGCATTACCACGGCGGCGGCATCGACCTGTTCAACGAGTTTCTGGCCACGCAGGGTCTTTTTGGCTTGCCGGGCGGCAATACCGGCGTGCAGATGGGCGGCTGGTTCCGCAAGGAGATCAACACGGTCGCCGACCTTTCGGGCCTCAAGATGCGCATCGGTGGCTTTGCCGGCAAAGTGGTGCAAAGGCTCGGCGTCGTGCCGCAGCAGATCGCCGGCGGCGATATCTATCCAGCGCTGGAAAAAGGCACCATCGATGCCGCCGAATGGGTCGGCCCCTATGACGATGAGAAACTCGGCTTCTACAAGGTCGCGCCCAACTATTATTATCCCGGCTGGTGGGAAGGCGGACCGACCGTCCATTTGATGTTCAACAAGGCGAAATACGAAGAGCTTTCGCCGGCTTACAGGGCGCTGGTGCACACCGCCGCGCAGGCCGCCGACGCCAACATGCTGCAGAAATACGACTATCTGAATCCGGCGGCCGTGAGGCGGCTGGTGTCCGGGGGCGCCAAATTGCGCCCGTTCAGCCCGGAAATCTTGGCAGCCTGCTTCGAAAAGGCGAACGAGGTCTATGCCGAGATGGAAGCCTCGAACGCGCCGTTCAAGAAGATCTGGGACTCGATCAAAGCCTTCCGCAAGGAGCACTATCTCTGGGCGCAGGTGGCCGAATACAATTACGACACCTTCATGATGGTCCAGCAGCGCACCGGCAAGCTCTGACAACAGTCACGGCGCCACACGTTCTTCGGACGCGTGGCGCCGTAACATTTCGATTTGCCGATCAGCGCGGCACCACCACCACCTTGACTTCACCTGGCGCAGGCGGGTTGGCGATCACCGCGGCCGCCTCCTCAAGCGTTACCTGCCGTGAGATGAGCTTGTCGATCTCGATCGCACCCGAGGCGATGAGATCGGCGGCCCGGCGATGCGTAAACGGATTGAGGAACGAGCCCAGAACCTTCAATTCCCGGAACAGCAGGTCGAAGGGTTCGAATTCTGCCTTCATGCCTTGAGGCATCACGCCGACGACGACGATTGTGCCGCCGGCCCTGGCGAGCCGCATCGATTGCTCGACCGTCTCTCTTACGCCAGCACATTCGAACACCACATCGACGCCGCCCGGCAGCAGACCCGACGGGCCGCCGACCGTATCGACAATATCGCAAGCGCTGGGGTCGACCGTCGCTGTTGCGCCCAATTCTTCGGCGAGGGCACGCCGCGAGGCCTGGCGCGTCGACAGGATGATTGTGGTCGCGCCGGCAAGCCTCGCCAGTTGCACGGTGAGCAGGCCGATCACGCCGCCGCCAAGCACGGCGACCGAGGAGCCGGGCTTTATCTGGGCCAGGTCCACGCCATGCAGGCAGCAGCCAAGCGGCTCGCAGAACGCGCCATGCGTCGGCTTCAGGTCTTTCGGAAGGAGGAAGGCCTGCTTCTGAGGCAGCACGACATATTCGGCGAAACCGCCGTCGCGGCGGATGCCGATGGCAACCAGATTATGGCAGAGATTGACCCGGCCGGCATGGCATTGCGGGCAGCGCCCGCAGGCGATGTTGGGGTCGCCGGTGACGCGATCGCCGACCGAAAAGCCGGACACTGCAGTTCCAATCGCTTCGACGATCCCAGAGAATTCATGTCCGGGCGTCACCGGCGGCGTACAGGGGAATTCGCCGTGGTAAAGATGCCGGTCGGTGCCGCAGACACCACACGCCTCGATCCGCACCAGGAGGTCGTCCGGCCCGGCGGAAGGTTTGCCGACCTCGCGCAGGGCAATGCTGCCCACGCCCTCCAGCCGCACCGCTCTCATGTCTGTTGGGCCTCCGGCATCAATTGAAACTCGGTGGTTGGGACAGATCGGGTGCCGGCGCTGCTGGCTTGGCAGGCGGCGGTTCACCGAAACTCGGCGGCTGCGACAGATCCGGTGCAGTCGGCGCCGTGCCGCCATCCGCCGGCGGTGCGCCGAGCGGCGACAGGCTTGGCGTTTCCGGCACCTGGTAATCGATCGTGCCCGGATCGACTGGCGTGCCCTTGTAGTGCATCACCATCTGCGGGAAGGCGATGGTCAACCCGATCATGATGACCTGGATGCAAACGAAGGGAACCGCCCCCCAATAGATCTGGCCGGTTGTCACCGGCGCGATCTGCTTGCCGGTGAGGCGGTCGAGATAGGGCACGCGGGCGGCGACCGAACGTAGGTAGAACAGCGCGAAGCCGAAGGGTGGATGCATGAAGCTCGTCTGCATGTTGACCCCGAGCAGCACGCCGAACCAGATCAGGTCGATGCCGAGCTTGTCGGCGGCCGGCGCCAAAAGCGGCACGATGATGAAGGCGAGCTCGAAGAAATCGAGGAAGAAGGCGAGCAAGAAGACGAGGATGTTCACCCCGATCAGGAAGCCGACTTCGCCACCCGGCAGCGAGGTCAGGAGGTGCTCGACCCAGATATGGCCGTTGACGCCGTAGAAGGTCAGCGAGAACACCCGCGCGCCGATCAGGATGAACAGCACGAAGGACGACAGCCGCGTCGTGGACGCCAGCGCCTGCTTGATCACATCCAGCGACAGCCGCCCCTTCATTGCCGCCATGATCAGCGCGCCGACAGCGCCCATGGCGCCGCCCTCGGTCGGTGTCGCAATGCCCAGAAAGATGGTGCCCAACACCAGGAAGATCAGCGCCAGCGGCGGGATCAGCACGATGATCACCTGCTGCGCCAGCCGCGACATCATGTTGATCTTCAGGCGCTGGTCGGCGATCGCCACCACATAGATGAAGATCACGCCGATGGTGGCGCCGAGAATGTCGGCGTTTTGGCCTTGCGAGGGCGCAAGATAGCGATACGCCGCGTAGGAAACCACGACTGCCGCCACCACCGCGAACAGCAGCGACAGGACACCGTGGCCGAGCGTGCGGGCCTCCAGCGGCAGGGCCGGCATCGATTTCGGCCGGACGATCGACATGATCACGATATACATCGTGTAAAGGCCGGTCAGAACCAGCCCCGGAATCAGCGCGCCCGCATACATGTCGCCAACCGAGCGGCCGAGTTGGTCGGCCAGAACGATCAGCACCAGCGAGGGCGGAATGATCTGAGCGAGCGTGCCCGATGCGGCAATGACGCCGGACGCCACACGGCGGTCATAGCCGTAGCGCAGCATGATCGGCAGCGAGATCAGGCCCATCGCGATGACGGAGGCAGCCACTACACCCGTGGTTGCGGCAAGCAGCGCACCGACGAAGATCACGGCATAGGCGAGGCCGCCGCGGATCGGCCCGAACAATTGGCCGATCGTGTCGAGCAGGTCTTCGGCCATGCCCGATCGTTCGAGCACGATGCCCATGAAGGTGAAGAACGGGATGGCCAGCAGCGTGTCGTTCGACATCACCCGGCTGCCGTAGAAATTATCCGGCAGTGCGTGCAGCAGCGGCCAGGCGAGATTGATCGAGCCGCCCGAATAGGGTGACAGGAGGACGCCGATAAAGAAGAACAGCAGGCCGTTGGCGGCGAGCGAAAACGCGACCGGATAGCCGATCAGCATGAAGATGATCAGCGAGGCGAACATGATCGGCGCCATGTTCTGCGCGATGAACTCGATCACGAGCGCACCTCTTCGGCGAGCGCCTTCGCTTCGTCGGCGAGCGCTTTCGCTTCGAGTTCGGCCTGCTCATGCACCGATATGAACGGCGTGGGATCGTCCATGTCGCCGCGCATGATGGCAATCTTCTTGATGATCTCGGAGATGCCCTGGAGCGCGAGCAGGAAAAAGCCTACCAGCAGGATCGCCTTCGCCGGCCAGATGATCAGCCCGCCTGAATTGTTCGACATTTCGCCGCTGCGAAACGACAGCGAAACATAGGGGACGAAATAGATCACCATCAGCGTCACGAACGGCATCAGGAAAAAGAGGTGACCGAGAAGGTCGATCCAATGCTGCACGCGGCGCGAGAACATGCCGTAGACGATGTCGATGCGGATATGGTCGTTCTGCTTCAGCGTATAGGCGGCGGCCAGCATGAAGGCGGCGCCGAACAAATACCACTGCAGTTCCAGCCAGGCGTTCGACGACATGTCGAACGTCTTGCGGATGACGGCATTGGCGGCGCTGACCAGAATTGCCAGCAGGATCAGCCACGACACCCATCTGCCGATGAATTCGTTCACACGGTCAATGGTTCTGGATAGAGCGAGAAGCCCTGCCATGCATTCCTCCCTTTACGCATCGGCCGAAAATCGGTGTCGATTTTCGGAAAGCACGATGCGTGACTCAAAGTGTCAGCGGCGGCTGATTCCCGCTTGTTTTTCGTCGCGCCGCTGTGGCCCAACGGTATGCCGTGCGTGGCCCGGCGGGTCAACACGGCGCAAGCCGAGTAAACAATCTTGTGAGGTGAGCAAGGGCGAAACAGCCGCCTGACCGAGCGTCATGCAACCAAAGTCTACCAAAACGGTTCAGGCAATCTTGCTCTGATCGCGGCCGGCGCCGACCAGCACCAGCATGGCGACGAGGAACAGATACATCCAGGCGTCGCGCCACTCGACCGGGAAATAGCCGGCCCATAGCGATTCGGCCATGCCGAAGGCGGCAGCGCCAAGTGCTGCCCGCAACGGCGAGAGATAGCCGCCCACCGCCGTCACGAAAAGGATTTTCAGCCCGTAGACCAGGCCGGAGCCGAAGCTGATGTTGCCATAATAAAGGCCGGCAAGGACGCCGGCCAGCGCCGCGCAAAGGCCGCCGGCGAGCACTGCGTGCCGAAACACCCCGCGCACATCGACGCCGCACATGGCCGCGGCTTTGGGGTCGTCGGACACGGCGCGCCAGCGCCGGCCGAAGCTAGAGCGGGCGAACATCCAGGCGGCGAGCCCTATGGTTGCCGCGACGACTGCGCAGTCGAGCAACTGGATGAGCGTCAGCGTGGCATTGAAATTGGCTCCCCGCGCAAAAATGATGGGCTGGGCCAGCATTGGCGGCAGCCACAGGTCGTGGGTATTGGCGGCGATGCGGCTTACCTCTGACAGGAGCAGCAATATGCCCAGCGTCGTCACCACAATCGCGTTGGGAGTGCGGTCGACCAGCGGCTCGAAGATGCTACGCGACAGGACATGGCTGATCAGCGCCGCATACAGGAACGCAGCGACAATGCCGAGCGCGACGGCCGCGAACAGGGTCAGCCACAGGGCCTGATAGCCGAAGGCTGCGGTGAGGATCATCGTCTGTCCGCAAAAGGCGAACAGCGCGCCGTAGGCGAGGTTCGTCCGGTGCAGAATGCCGTTGGTCAGCACATAGCCGAAGGCGAGCAGCGCATAGAGCGCGCCGGAATGCAGTCCGTTCAGGACCTGCTGGAAGAAATAGAGCATGCGAACGTCCTTGGATCGCGGAAAACCGCGTCCATGCGAAGCAGATTTGCATCGGGTAATCTAACTTGTCAAATGCGATTTATCGGTTAGAAATGGCGCTCATGACGGTTTCCTGGACTCCGCACCGCTTCACTGGTGGCCTTCTCGCACTCGATACGGCGAACACCGTCGTGCTGCGTGGCGATCCCCAGAAAACCTTCGACCGGCTCAAAGATCCGGCAGAGATCGCCCGTTTCGCCGACGCGGCAAGCGTCTTTCGCGCCGCCGAGCTTGGCGGCAGGCGGCTCGAAGCGCCGTTGCCGGGTAAGATCGCGCCGGTCGTGCTGGCGATCCGCGAGACGACCGACCGGCTGTTTCGTGGTGCGGCGTCGAAAGGCGCGGTCGCCACGGGCGATCTGCCTGACTTCCTGGAGGCCTGCGCCGAGGGTCTCGCGCACAGCCGCACCGAAATCCGTGCGCCGGGACGGCCATTCGGCGATCCGGCGACGCCTATCGCCTTCGAGGCGGCACTGGCGGTTTCGGCACTGTCGCTGCTACAGGGCGACACCGTCGCTAGGTTGAAGGTCTGCCCCAACTGCACTTGGCTGTTCCTCGACCGAAGCCGCAATTCCAGCCGTCTTTGGTGCGACATGGCGGTGTGCGGCAACCGCCAGAAGGCGAGCCGCCATTATCGTCGCCGCCGAACGGCAGCCGGAGGGACGGCCAATGTCTAGGAAAATCTTGCGTCTGGTCGGCGCCGCGCTCGTGGCAGCGACGATGCTCAGCGCCTGCCGCGATACCGGCAGGGACGGCGAAGGCAGATTGTTCGAGATCTCCGGCAAGCTGTTCGTCTTCAACTACCGCCTCGCAAGGGCGACCTATGTCGTCACGCTGAGACCGTTGCAGCCTATGCAGGAAGGGCAGGTCGCGGTCGCCAGCTTCCAGAATCCGGCTGGCGGCGAGCCGTTGGTCGTCGAGCAGAAAGTCTGGCCGAAGCTCGGCAAGGTGTCGCTCGAGAGCCCGGCGCTTTTCTGCATCGTCAAGGACAAGCCCTATGCGATTGCGATCAGCATCAAGGATGCCGACGGTGCGGTTCTCCAGAAGATCGACACCACGCTGATGTCGACGCAGGACCAATCGGTCCTGCCCGACCGGCCGCTGGTCATCGACCAGCTTTATACGCCCAATCCCGAGCTTGCCGGCCATCCTGACGGCAAGCTGCCGGGCGCGCCTAAGCCCGACTGTTCGAAGACCGGCTGACGCGTCGCCGCCGGTATCGGCTGCGGCCGGAATTTTCATGCGCTGGCGAGCAACCGATGTGCGGTTTCTTACGCCATCGGGCGCGGACCGGATCGTTTGTTGCGCTTCGCCTTGGTATCTTCGATTTTGTTTGACCTGCCCGGCAAGGGAAGAAACACTGTAGCATCCGACCCCGACGTTGGCTGTGCTTGCGGCCTCCGCAGAGGAAATGCCTAATGACGCTGCATGATGTCGCGCTCGACGACAAGTTCGATTTGGGAAAGGAGCGCATCTTCCTTTCCGGCGCGCAGGCGGTCATCCGTATGCTTCTGATGCAGCGCGAGCGCGACCGGCGGGCTGGCCTGAACACTGCCGGCTTCGTCTCGGGCTATCGCGGCTCGCCGCTCGGCGGGCTCGACATGCAGCTTTGGAAGGCCAGGAAGCAGCTCGCCCAGTCGGACATCGTCTTTCAGCCCGGTCTCAACGAGGAACTGGCAGCCACCGCCTGCTGGGGATCGCAGCAGGCCGAATTGCTCGGCGAGGGCACGCATGACGGCGTCTTTTCAGTCTGGTACGGCAAGGGACCGGGCGTCGACCGCTCCGGCGACGTGTTCCGCCATGCCAATCTCGCCGGCTCGTCTAGATATGGCGGCGTGCTTGCCCTGATGGGCGACGACCACATGGCCGAATCCTCGACCAACGCGCACGCCACCGAATTCCTGTTCGTCGACACCATGGTGCCGATTCTCAATCCGGCCGGGGTTCAGGAGATCATCGACTACGGGCTCTACGGCTTTGCCATGTCGCGTTTCGCCGGCACCTGGGCGGCGATCAAATGCGTCAAGGACAACATCGAATCGACGGCTTCGGTCGATGCCGCGCTCGAACGGCTCGATATCGTCGTCCCGGACTTCGACATGCCGCCCGGCGGTCTCAATATCCGCAACGAGATCGACATGCTCGGCCAGGAAGAGCGGCTGCATGAATACAAGCGCGCCGCCGCTTCGGCCTTTATCCATGCCAACGGGCTGAACCGGATCGTCTATTCCGGTGGACGTGCCCCGAAGCTTGGCATCGTCACCATCGGCAAGAGCTATCTTGACGTTCGCCAGGAGCTGGAAGACATCGGCGTCGACGAGGTCGCCGCCAACCGCATCGGCATCAGGCTGTTCAAGGTCGGCTGCCCGTGGCCACTTGACCTGCAGCACATCGCCGACTTCGCTCGCGGCCTCGACACCATTGTCGTCGTCGAGGAGAAACGCTCGCTGATCGAGGTGCAACTGCGCGAGAACCTTTACGGCACCGCCACGCAGCCGGTCATCGTCGGCAAGAAAGACGAGCGCGGCGACGGGCTGTTCCCGGCCAAGGGCGCGCTCGATCCCAACGACATCGCCATAGCACTCGGCGAGAGGATCTTGCGGACGATCGGCCCGTCGGACGAGATTGCCGCGCGGGTGGCGAAACTTCGCCAGTTCCAGGCGATGCTCGCCGATACGTCAGACATCGCCTCGCGCACGCCCTTCTTCTGCTCCGGCTGCCCGCACAATTCCTCGACCAAGGTGCCGGACGGCTCGCTCGCCGCCGCCGGCATCGGCTGCCATTTCATGGCGCTTTGGATGGACCGCAACACCGTTGGTTTCACCGCCATGGGTGGCGAGGGCGCGCAATGGGTCGGCCAGGCGCCGTTTTCGAAGCGCGACCACATCTTCCAGAATCTTGGCGACGGCACCTACAACCACTCCGGCGCGCTGGCGATCCGCTTTGCGCTGTCGACCGACGCCAACATCACCTACAAGATCCTCTACAACGACGCCGTCGCCATGACCGGCGGCCAGCCGCACGAGGGCGGCCTGACGGTGGACATGATCGCCAGGCAGGTGCGGGCCGAGGGCGTCGAGCGCATCGCCATCGTCACCGACGAGCCGGACAAATATGCCGGCAAGGTCGAATTCCCCGCCGGCGCCACCATCCATCATCGCGACGACCTCGACCTCGTCCAGCGCGAATTGCGCGCGGTCAGGGGCACATCCGTGCTGATCTACGACCAGACCTGCGCCGCCGAAAAGCGCCGCCGCCGCAAGCGCGGCACCTTCCCCGATCCCGACAAGCGCGTCTTCATCAACGAGCTGGTCTGCGAAGGCTGCGGCGATTGCGGGGTGCAGTCGAATTGCGTGTCGATCCAGCCGGTCGAGACCGAATTCGGCCGCAAGCGCAGGATCGACCAGTCGAGCTGCAACAAGGATTTCTCCTGCATCAACGGGTTCTGCCCGTCCTTCGTCACCGTGCATGGCGCCAAGATCAGGAAGGCCGAGGGTATGGCCGGCACGACCGATCCGCTCGACGGCGTGCCCGCGCCCGCCGAATTTCCGCTCGGCGAACAAGGCTGGGCGGCGATCATCGACGGCGTCGGCGGCACCGGCGTCGTCACCATCGGCGCGGTGCTCGGCATGGCGGCCCATCTCGAAGACAAGGGCTGCGGCATGATCGACATGGCCGGCCTTGCCCAGAAGGGCGGCTCGGTGTTCACCCATGTCCGCATCGCGCAGAGCCCGGACGATATCCATGCCATCCGTGTTTCGGCCGGGAAGGCCGACCTCGTGCTAGGCTGCGACCTCGTCGTGTCGGGCGCCCAGAAGGTGCTCGCCGCGGTGCGCGAAGGCCACACGATCTTCCTCGCCAACACCGCCGAGATCATGCCCGGCGAGTTTACCCGTTCGGCGGATTTCTCGCTGCCTGTCGAGCGGCTGAAAAAGGCGATCCGCACTGCCGCCGGCGAGGATAAGGCGCATTTCTTCGATGCCACCCGCACCGCCACCGCGCTGTTCGGCAGCTCGCTCGGCGCCAACATGTTCATGCTTGGCTTCGCCTTCCAGCATGGCGGCTTGCCGCTGTCAGCCGAGGCAGTCGAAAAGGCGATCGAGCTCAACGGCCAGGCCGTGGCGATGAACGTCTCAGCCTTCCGCTGGGGCCGCCGTGCCGCCCACCAGCCGGATTTCGTGCGCGGCCTCGTTGCCCAGCCGGGCAAGACTGCACAGACGGCCGCTGTCGCCGAAACGCTGGACGACATCATAGCCCGCCGCGTCGCCTTCCTCACCGCCTATCAAAGCGCCGCCTATGGCAAGCGCTATGCCGACAGACTGGCCGCGCTGCGCAAGGCTGAAGCCAAGGCGGTGCCCGGTTCGACCAATGTGACCGAGGCCGCCGCGAGGAACCTGTTCAAGCTGATGGCGATCAAGGACGAATACGAGGTGGCGAGGCTCTATACCGACGGCTCCTTCGCCGCCGAGCTGGGCAAGCAGTTCCAGAGCTACGACAGCCTGGAATTTCATCTCGCGCCGCCAATCATGGGCAGGCGCGGCAAGGATGGCAAGCCGAGGAAATCGAGCTTCGGTCCCTGGATGATGAAGGGGTTTCGCCTGCTGGCAGCGATGAAAGGATTGCGCGGCACGGTCTTCGATGTGTTCGGCTACAGCACCGAGAGGCGTATGGAACGGCAGCTTCTTGTGCAGTACGAGGCTGACCTGGAGCTTGTCGCCGCAGCACTCGCGCCGGGCAAGGTCGAGGCCGCCGCAGCGCTTGCCTCGGTGCCGGCGCTCATTCGTGGCTATGGTCACGTCAGGCAGGCCAGTGCCGAAAAGGCCGCTGGCGAGCGCCAGAGGCTGCTCGATCGGTTGGCAAAGACGCCGGTACGGCGGGAACTCCAGGCCGCCGAGTGATCGATATGCCCTATTTACCTGAAACCTGCCTCACGTTGGGTCAACGGGGTTGGTGGCGGGGCCCGAAACGGCCTCTCTAAACCTTTCTTAAGGCGAATGTGACACAGCTTGGCTCCCCAGGGTTGGGATTCAAGCGTGAATCTAAGAAGAAAGAACGAGATCCCGGTCGACGTCTACATTCCGTTCGTGGAAACTCTGTTTCGCGACGGTTTCACGCTGTCGATTGGTCTCGTCGCGCAGACGCTCCTCGTCATTCTGGTCTACTGGAAGACCATGGACGTGACGTATCTTCTGGTCGCCGCTGGGCTGATCATCGTAGGCACGCTGCGCCTTCGCAATATCAAAAAGTATTTGCGGCGTCCTTCCCCGACGACTTGGGAGGAAGCGCGCGCCCGCGAAAACGACTATATCATTTATGGTTCGATGCACGGCTTCATGCTTGGTGCTTTCTGTTTCGTCGGCATCTATCTGGCACACGACAGCTATGCCGAAATAGCCGCTGTCTGCGTTACGCTGGCATCGGTCACGTCGATCGCCGGCCGCAACTATGGCTCGCCGCGGATGGTCATGATCTTCATCATGACCACCACATGGCCGATATCACTGGGTTTCATCCTGCGTGGCGATGTCTACCATGTCATACTTGGTCTGATGTCGGCTCCCTTCCTGTTCGCTATCAAACGGTTTGCCGATATCGTCCGCGAAGTCCTGTTTACCGCTCTGTCCGAGGAGAAGAAGGCGAATCGCATCGCCCAACGCTTCAATCGGGCGTTGAACACCATGTCGCATGGCCTTGTCATGCTCGGCCCCGACGGCCGAGTGGCGGTGGCCAATGCCGAAGCCGCGCATCTGATGTCGCTCAAGTCCCCCGACGCGCTGCTCGGGCGGTCGATCCACGGTCTGCTGATGCGCGGCGTTGCCGGCGGCATGCTGGCGCCGAAAGACTGCCGCTACATCGAAGCCCAGCTTACGCGCGCCCTGCGCGAAGGGCGCGACCGCAAGGTTCTCGTCTCGCTCGCGAACGGTCAGCATTACGAGTTCTCGGCGCGCGAGGGTAGCCAGGAACTGGGCGTCATCACCTTCGAGGACGTGACGGCCCGCGTTGAGGCGGAAGACAAGATCCGCTTCATGGCGCGTTACGACAGCCTCACCGGCCTGCCCAATCGCGCTTATTTCCACGAGCTGATCGGAGAGGCGATGGCGTCCGGCGACCTTGAGCGCCTTTGCGGGCTCGCCGTGCTTGATCTCGACGACTTCAAAAACGTCAACGACACCCTTGGTCACCCGGTCGGCGACGGATTGATCTACGCCGTCGCGGAGCGGCTGGCGGCGGTCGCCGGCCCAGGCATCACCATCAGCCGTTTCGGCGGCGACGAGTTCATGATCTTCTTCGACCGTGTCGAGGACGAAAGTCATCTGATCGGCCAACTCGACGGGATTTTCGTCGACTTGCAGGGCGAGGTCGACGTAGCCGGCCATGGACTGCGCATCCAGGCCAGCGGTGGCGCCGTGCTGTCGCGGGTCAAGGATACCGATGTCGACGCCATGATCGTCAAGGCGGATCTCGCGCTCTACAAGGCCAAGGAACTCGGCAAGAACACTTGGCGATTGTTCGAAGCGTCGATGGACGCCGCTTTCCGGAACCGCCAGCTGATGAAGGCGGATCTGCGCACCGCAGTGGAAAGCAAGGGGTTGCGGGTGGTCTACCAGCCGATCGTGGCGATGAGCACGATGCGCATCGTCAGTTGCGAGGCGCTGTGCCGTTGGGACCACCCCGAGCTCGGACCGATTTCGCCCAGCATCTTCATTCCGCTGGCGGAAGAAATGGGCATCATTTCCGAGATCAGCACCTTCGTCCTGCATGCCGCGTGCACTGAATGCGCCAAATGGCCCGCGCAGACCAGTGTCTCGGTCAATCTCTCGGCCAAGGACTTCCGCAACCGCGACGTTATCCAGAAGGTTCGCGATGCGCTCGCCAGTTCCGGTCTCGCCGCCGGCCGCCTGGAGATCGAAGTCACCGAGACGGCATTGCTCGACGACAAGTCGCTGACGCGTCAGTACATCGAGGAATTGAAACGGCTTGGCGTGCGCATCGCGCTCGATGATTTCGGCACCGGCTATTCGAGCCTGAGCTATCTCCACAAACTGCCGCTCGACAAGATCAAGATCGACCGTTCGTTCCTTATAGACGTCACCCAGAACAGCCGTTCGCTCGAATTGCTCAAGGGCATCGTCAATCTGTCACGGCCGCTGGGGCTTTCGGTGACCGTCGAGGGCGTCGAAACCTTCGAACAGCTCAAGATACTCTCGTTGCAGGTCAAGCCGGACCTGGTCCAGGGATTCCTGTTCGGCTCAGCGCTCAGCGCATCCGGCATCGAGACCATGTCGAGCACGGTCTGGCCCTTTGCTAAGGACATCAAGACGGGCAGGAAGGCGACACGCCGCTAATTCCTGACGAAAAATCTCGTACTTTAGTATAATTTTACCTATTATTAAGGTTAATGACTGGTAAATGACCCCTATCCAGTTTTCATCTTTACATCGTACGACCCCGCCGTAGTGTTGCTCGCGGGGGCAGTTTGCGGGGTTTGAGTTCATGGTTGTTGAGTTGACTTCGCCTCGCCAGGCGGCGGGCGCTGAACATGAGAATATGTCTACTTTCGCGCGTCACGTTTATGCGCTCCTCGACCGGACGGAATACCGCCGCTGTGAAACCGGCGAGGATTTCGAAAGTATCTACAGGTTGCGCTACAACGCCTATCGGATGAACGCGCTGGTACCCGAGAATGCTTCCCGCGAGGTCCATGACGAGTTCGACGAGCTGCCGAACTGCCATACGTTCGGCATCTACATAGACGGGCGGCTGGTCAGTACGATGCGCCTGCACGATGTGTCCGCCGACAACCCAGCGTCGCCGGCTCTAAGCGTCTACAAGGACCTGTTGACGCCGCGTCTGGCGGCTGGCGAGCTCTTTATCGACCCAAGCCGTTTTGCCGTAGACGCCGAGTGGTCGCGGGTTTATCCGCAGATCCCTTACGTTACGCTGCGCTTGGCCGGCATGGCGTGCTTCCACTTCCACGCGCCTTATTGCATATCCATGATCCGCGAAGATCATGCCGCCTTTTACAAACGTATCTATCGGGCACGGCCGATCGGCGACGCGCGTCCTTATGCTGGCGTGATCAACTGTTTTGCGCTGCTCTATCAAGCCGATGTCCTGGCGATCAAGAACGAGACCTACGCCCGGTTCCCATTTTTCCGGTCGACGCCGATGGAACAGCGCCTGATGTTCGGCAAGCCGCCGGCCGGAGAACTCGCGCCGCTGACCATCCTGCCGACAGCCAAATACTATCGCGAAGCCGCCTGACATCTGGCAAATTTAGAGCGCGGCTGGAGCTTTCCGGCCGCTTCGGCGTTCTGGGAGGCGCGCGGGTGGCGCGTGGACGACGTCAATCTGCATCGCTCCGGCGGCAATTCTATCGAAAGGAACCGACATGACCATTTCCACGCTCGCACTCACTCCACTGATCTCGCTGATTGCCGGCGTGCTGATCCTGGTGATGCCGCGGCTCCTCAACTACATCGTCGCGCTCTATCTGATCGTCGTCGGCCTGCTCGGGTTGTTTCCACAGCTCGCCGGCTGAAAATGCCGGCTGGCGCGGCGAGCGTTAGCCGGCAAGCAAGCGCAAGGCGGCTGCAACGGTCGCCTCCGGAACATCCTTGGCGGCTTCAACTTTCCTTTGAGGCTGTTGTCTCCGGCGATGCGGCAATAGCGCCATTGCCCTCGGCCCGGCTTTTCGCTATGTGCCTCAAAGATGTCTTCGAAGGGGTATTCCTATGGCTGATCACACGCCGACCGGTCCTGTCGAACTGGGCGCGAAGATGGACTATGCCGAGCACGACCGCACCTATGCCGGCTTTGTCATGCTCGCCAAATACGGATCGCTCTTTTGCGCCGCCGTGCTCTTGGCAATGGCTTTCGGCTTCTTTGCGGGCGGCTTCTTCTCCGGGTTTATCCTGTTCGTTCTGATCCTCGCCGTCGGCGCCTTCATTCTCCGGTAAATTCTTCAAAACCCCTTGCCCTTCAAACCCTTGCCCGCGACATCGCCGGAAGTCCGGCCGGCGTCCTGCGCAGACAGGTTCCAGCCGAAAGGATCATGCGGTGGGACAGACGGTTTTCATCCCTCGTGAGCTCGATGCGAACGAGCCGCGCGTTGCCGCCTCGCCGGATACGGTGAAGCGGCTGGCGGGGCTGGGGTTCGACGTGATCGTCGAAAGCGGGGCCGGCACGGCATCGCGCATTCCCGACGAGGAGTTTTCCAAGGCGGGCGCTGCGATCGGCAAGGCCGGCGATGTCGCCAAGGCCGATGTGGTGCTGAAGGTGCGCCGGCCTAGTGAAGCGGAGCTGAAGGCCTATCGCCGGGGCACAGCGGTCATCGCCATCATGGATCCCTACGGCAACGATGCTGCCGTCGATGCTCTGGCAAGGGCCGGCGTCACCGCCTTCTCGATGGAGTTCATGCCGCGCATCACCCGCGCCCAGTCCATGGATGTCCTGTCCAGCCAGGCGAACCTCGCCGGCTATCAGGCGGTGATCGACGCGGCTGCCGAATATGACCGGGCGCTGCCGATGATGATGACGGCGGCTGGCACAGTGCCGGCGGCGAAAGCCTTCATCATGGGCGTGGGCGTTGCCGGCCTGCAGGCCATTGCGACGGCAAGACGGCTTGGCGCCGTCGTCACCGCCACCGACGTGCGCCCCGCCGCCAAGGAACAGGTCGCCTCGCTGGGCGCAAAGTTCCTGGCGGTCGAGGACGAGGAGTTCAAGGCCGCCGAGACCGCTGGCGGCTATGCCAAGGAAATGTCGAAGGAGTATCAGGCCAAGCAGGCGGCACTGACCGCCGAGCACATTGCCAAGCAGGACATCGTCATCACAACGGCGCTGATTCCCGGCCGTCCGGCGCCAAAGCTCGTTTCGGCCGCGATGGTCGCCTCGATGAAGCCGGGCTCGGTGATCATCGACCTCGCGGTCGAGCGCGGCGGCAATGTCGAGGGCGCCATGCCCGGGCAGGTGGTGACCACGGCCAACGGGGTAAGGACCGTCGGC